>JAZNWH010000001.1:0-4795 GCA_045593265.1 Clostridia bacterium
TTCTCATTATTTCCCATACCGCATCCTATAACAAGGCAGTTATATTTTAATGTTTCATCTATAACTTTTTGCGCTGCTGTTGAAGAAAAAGCTCCGTCCTTTTCATCAACAGGAATTGTCATAATCTCTGTAAGCTTTTTCTCTATTATTTCATTAATTGATTTGGGTATGCATAAGGCCACAACACCGCTTCCGCATTTTAAAGCGGATTGTGCTGCAATACATGCCGCTCCTGTCATTCCTACAGAGCCAGCTGCAACAAGAACCTTTCCAACACTGCCTTTGTGGCAATCATTAGAAAGCTCTGTTTTATTATATTCGATTGTCTTTGCTTTAATTTCAGCATGCTCAATGGCATTAGGCACAAATGATATTGATACAATTCGTATATCTCCTGCATACTCCTTTGCAGGATAAAGATACAATCCAAGTCTTCCTATATTAAATGTAACTGTCTTTGAACATTTTACAGCAACACCCAACACATTGCCGTTTGTTGCATTAACACCGCTTGGAACATCTATTGCTATAACACATTTATTTAGGCTGTTTATATATTCTATAATATCTGTATAATATTCGTCAATAACTCCCGAAAACCCTATGCCAAAAATTGCATCTATTAAAACATCGCTTTCAGCCATGGCCCTTTTTGCATCGTCTCCAAAACCGTATATTACTCGTACACCTGAATTTTTTGCTGTTTCAAACATAAGCTTTGCATCGCCTCTTAAATCACATTCAGCGCACAGTATAACCAGAGTTACCTTCTTGCCGTTGCAATGAATATGTCTTGCAGCTACACTTCCGTCTCCTCCATTATTACCCTTACCCGCTATAATGCAAAAGGATTCGGCTGCTGTTTCAAGCGCAACATCGCAAACTCTCATACCTGCATTTTCCATAAGCAAAGCAGATGGTATTCTATATTCGTTTATTGAATAATAATCTATAAGCTTTGCCTTTTTTGCATCTGCAAGCAACATAAAAAATTCTCCTTATAAAGTATAGTTCAAAGATCTGGGTACATAGTGTGAAAAGTTTTCAATCATTTCATCTGTTGGTTCGAACAAAAGACATACTTTCTCACTATTGCTGTAGTATAGTATAAAGTAAAGTCTCGGTGCATCAAAACTGCTGGCAGCATTAAGTATTTTTTTTGCTCCCGATTTTTCTGCAACTGTTATATATTCATCCTCAAAAGGAGCAAAATATTCCACATCCCGAAGTTTTACCCTGGCAAATTTCTTTCTCCTCTTTTTTCCTATAACCTTATCTATATCCAAATCACCGTTTGTAACACAGTATTCGTACTCAACATTCATACAGGAGATTATTTTATATACAGCATATATTACAACAGCAAATTCAATAGGAATAACATATATAAGTTTACCTAGAGAAAATTGTATAACTATGCCATATACAACCATTAATGCAACCATAATGGTTATAATAACAGACATATAATCTTGTGCAGTCTTTTTCCTCTTAACAATCCATTCATTAAAAAAATCCATATTATCTACCTCTATTCAACAACATCCTTATTTTATATTAGCATAAAAGTAATAATTAAGCAACTAATTTATTATATAACTTATATACCTCTGGTGAAATGTACTTTAGTGGTTATGATGTTTATGCCCTGGTTCTCTGATAAAGTCTATATGACAGGTTTTTTCGTGGCAACATTCTTCTTCCTTTTCAATTTCAAGAGTTACATGACATATTCCATGCTTATATAGTTCTTCTCTGACTTTATGTTTAATTTCGTGATTGTCAGCATTTGTAACAATGTGCATAGTAGCATAGTTGTTTTGTCCGTCTATACTCCAAATATGAATATGGTGAACATCAATAACTTCATGTATATTTCTGATACACTCCTTTATTTCTTCGATATCAATACTATGAGGTGCTTTTTCAAGAAATATATCAATTATTTCTTTTAAATTTTTTATAGAATTTATCAAAATAAAAATAGCTACACCAATAGACATAATGGGGTCGATAAGTATAAAATTTGTGAATTTCATCAAAATTGCACCACTCAACACAACTATCCATCCAAGTACATCCTCAAGCATATGAAGATTTACGGCTTTTTGATTTAAGGAACCTCCATCGCGAGTGAAAAATGCAGCACTGAAGTTTACACATACACCAACAACTGCAAAGAAAATCATTCCTTCGTAGTTGATTTCTGTTGGATATATTATTCTGTTTAATGCATTATAAATGACCGTGACAGAACCAATCAAAAGAATTAAAGTTGTAATCACACTACCTACGATAGAATACCTCACATATCCGTAGGTATAATTATCATCAGGTTGCTTCTTGCTCTTTTTTTCAAGAAAAAATGAAAGTCCAATACTTGTGGCATCACCAATGTCGTGTATTGCATCAGATATAATAGCAACACTACCAGTATATATACCCCCTATAAATTCAAAAATTGAAAAAGTTAAGTTTAATATAAAAGCAATTAAAATATTCATTTCTGTTTTCATAATATCCCCCTATTGACTTATATATATAATTGCGATACAATATATTCAATACCGAACATCTTGTTCAATAATATTTTATCAACCTTCTTAATCTATGTCAACAAGTAAAATACATATATTTAGTTCTATTTGTTCATTACTGAACATTCTAATAAAATAGTACGAAAGGAAAACATTATGGATAGACGCCAAAGAAAAACAAGAGAATCAATATTTACTGCATTTACAAGTCTTTTATCAAAAAAAGATTTTGAACATATTACAGTTGGTGAAATTATTGAGCAAGCTGATGTAGGCAGAGCAACATTCTATTCTCATTTTGAAACAAAAGATTTTTTGTTAAAAGAACTGTGCGAAGAACTTTTTTGTCATATTTTTGATGCGATGAATGAAAGGAGCAATCACAAGCACATCTTCGATTGCGATGCTCCTGATTCTGTTTTTCTCCACTTGTTTCAACATTTACAAAAGAATGATAATAATATTTTAGAATTACTTTCAAGTAAAAATAACGAATTATTTTTAAGATATTTTAAAAACAATCTTGTGCAACTTATCGAAAGTCAATCTCCTTTATTTAAATCTAAAAAAAGTGAAAAATTACCTGTTAGTTATTGGACAAATCATATTGCATCAACTTTTGTAGAAACTATAAGGTGGTGGGCTAATAACGGAAAGAAAGAAACACCAGAAACAATGACAAAGTATTTCTTTACAGTTTTATAAATAATTGTTTTTAATTATAATGAACTTTGAAAAAAAGATTATTTAAAGTTCTGTTTTTCACTAAATTTTGATTAGTAAAAAAGCCATCTCCCTAAAAGGAAAATGGCTTGTTAAGATGCTAACCTTTGTATTTTTTTTTAGTGGCCATACCTCCCCGAAGGTGTCTTTGGGACTTGTTTTCATCAAGCACAAGTCGTACATCACCTGCAAGCTGAGGATTTATTTTTTTAAGCCTTTCAGTAACATCTTTATGTACTGATAGAGGAACATTGATACTTTTCGTCTAGCCCTATGTCTGCAAGGAGCCTTAGGTATATGTCAATATGTCCGTCCTCCGCCACTTCAATTCGGTCTATGACACGCTTTAGCATCTCGTTGGTAATCTCTGCAGTACTCAGAATATCGCCTATACTCTTGAATGTATCAGTAAGCCCGTATTCAAGTTTATTCGCTTGTGTGATGCCGAACCTCACCATCTTAATTTTCTCTTCCAACTTTCTAATTTCGGCATTGGTGGACTCGGTCTTTTCTTTTAGGTCTTCCATTGAGATAACCTCATTGTCATACATATCCACATATCTCTGTCGGCTCTTTTTGATTTTTTCTATCTCTCTTACTATTTCTTTTTCTGTTTTAAGATTTTGGTGCATCGGCTCGTAATTCTTGTTGAAGTCTTTGATTATTTTCTTAATAACCTTTTGTTTGTCCTCAATTAAGCCTGTAAGATATTTCTTGATAGAATCAAGTAACTCACCTTCGTCTATTACCGTCTTGTTATTGCAGAAATCTGCTCCGTTGATATTCCGCCCGCAACATACCCATGTGTATTTATAACCACTTTTCACCTTTCGTTTGGTTTGCCTGAAGAAGTGACCGCAGTCACTGCATTTAAGCAGGGTGCTGAATACATGCTTGCAGTCCTTTCGCTGCCCCTGAGAGAATTTTTGTTTGTTTATCTCCAGTTTCTTTTGAGCAAGTTCAAAGGTGTTCTTGTCTATAATCGCAAGGTCAGGTCTCTCTACCACCTTCCATTCTTCTTCGGGTTTATAAATTCTGTCGCCTGTCAGAAAATCCTTTACTTCTTCTTTGCCATTGATGATAATTCCGCAGTACATTCTGTTAGTGAGAATTCTGCAAATTCCGTTTTGGGTCCACTTGCATCCTCGTTTTGTTTTTATGTTTTCTTCATTAAGGATTTTTGCGATTTTGCTTGCACCATATTCTTCGTTTATGTACATTTGATATATTCGCCGTACCACATTCGCTTCAAAGCTGTTAATATTTAGGTTAAAGTAATCGCCGATAGTTTTGTCATAACCGAATATGATGTTTGGCACTCTGCCTTTTTCTGCATTAAGACTTTTACTGAATTTAATTCTTTTGGATGTGTTTTCGCTTTCCTGTTGTGCTACCATTGCAAGCATGGTGAGCACCAATTCTCCGTCTTCGGTTGATAAATTTGTGTTTACAAATACAACCGGGATTCCTATAGCTTTCAGTTCTCTTATTGATTGCAGAAAGTCCACCACATTTCTTGCCATTCTCGATATGTC
>JAZNWH010000002.1:0-14894 GCA_045593265.1 Clostridia bacterium
GAAAAGCAAAGCAAGGAGCTACAGTTTTGCGAAATAAGCAAAACGAAGCAAAAAAAGCTTTTGCTTTGACGCTGTACAGCTTCGGGTAACCCCTACGGGCTTAATTCGTCCGTTCTGAAACATTTTTTCCTATTCCCCAAATTGAGGGACTGTAAAAAAACTTAGTTTTTTTACAGTCCCTTTTTTATAGTTCTTCTTATATGATTTTGTCAAGTCAGGAGAACAGTGAATATTAGGACCTACTATTTTCTGTTCTTGTTTTTCTGAACAAAATCCATTAAAACCCGCAGGAATGTTAGATTTTCCTGCCCAATATGTAAATATTTATTATCGGCAAACTAATTTATTAAGTTTTATATATTTGAGTGAATATAATACAATGTTTTTGTTTGAACATCAAAGAAATAAACATTGTAAGCTGAATATTTATCAGGATAGTTTTCATACTTCTCATAGGTATCTTTATTTTCTATATAGAAGTAATCCGATGTATCAATACACTCATACTTAAAATCATAATTATCCTTAAATTCTTCGTATTCAACCCCACCATTAAAATTTTCAAAGTAACTTTTTACTTCTTCAATATCATTAACTTTTACCTGTTTAAAATATTTGTTTTTTTCTAAAATTTCAACAACATCATCTTTCGAAAAATAATATTTACAGTAGTCTGTATAATCCTGAAAACCTTCACCATAATAACAATCTGAACTTTCATATCTCGGCAAACTTGCAATAACAGGATTATCGCCAGGCATCCAAAATGATTGATTGATACCACCCCATACCATTATTGCAATTATAGCAACGACAACATGTAAAATCGGCAACCAACTTATAAATGATATTTTTTTATTATTGATAGTTCTAATTAAAGAAAATACATATGTACCTATATATAAAACGCCTATTAGCATTGTTACTAATGCAACTATGGATTGAATAACTACCTTTATTTGAGTCCAATCTGTTTCAGTTAAACTAACTATAGAAAATAAGAGCATCAATCCCGCCAACAATGCAAAAGGTATTGCCAATGCATGAAATACAAACAAAACTACTATTCCTATTTTATTTTTCATAATTTCACACCTTTCTACATCATTCAGCACCATTCGACAAAATTCTTACTCGTGTCAAGTCAGGGAGAAAATTTTGTCGATATGCAAACTGTATAAATCATATATTAACTGAATAGTCCTTTTTAAATCCATGCGCCCCATAAATTTGCCATTTGCCTACGCCGAGTCTTTGCATTATTGCTTTTCGCTCCTCTGCACAAAGTTCGGGATTAGTATCAACAGATGTCATAAGTATGGGAGCATACTGGTTGTATTCTGCCTGTTCCTTAGTTAAGCCGTGAGTGTTAATATAAATATCTCCGGTAATTGCAATATGATTTCGATAGTCAATAAGAACTATTTCTCCGGGAAGATGTCCGCCCTGACCTTCATACACCTCAAAATGGAGCTCTCCAAAATCGAAAAAGCCAATTTGAGTAAGAGGTTCTTTGGGATTTTTAGCATCATCCCACAACGCTGTAATCTTATCGGGGTTTACTGCTTTATACGAGGTAAGTAATTTGCAAATGTTGATATACGGTTTATGCAGAGAATTTTCTTCCCTGTACCCATTTTTCCCATTATGTTCTTTGTTTAAGCACATTGCGGTTTTATGGCTGGCAATAACCTCGTCGAACAACGGTAACAGTCCACAATGGTCAACATCGGCATGGGTTATAAGTATTGTTTTTTTAATATCATTAAATTCAGGTATAATCTCTTTAAATATGCTTAGCATTTCTTCTTTATAGCAAGCATATCCACTGTCTATAAACAAATATTTTCCGTCGCTGTTTATAATGATTGTATTGCTTCCACAGGGGGGTTCTATCAATGTTATCTCTGTTTTTTCACTGATTTTATGTTTAGTTATGCGTGGAGAAAAGTTTCTTCCTTTTGAAGCACCAAGTAATTCTGCAAATTTGCTAATGCTGTCAAAGGTGCGATAAGGAGATAATCCCTGTTCATCCAATGTCTGCATAGCAAGATTTACATGTACCAAAAGTTCTTCGCTTATATCGGCACTTAAACCCATGCTCTGAGCCAGTCCCATAACATATGTGTTGTAAAAAATACTGTTATCATAAACCTTTTCTGAACTGTTATAGTCGATTATTCTAACTTTGCATATTTTTTCAACTTCCTTCAAGAATTCAGATATTTTTTGCGAATCATCAACATACAAGCCCATCTTAAAATACTGATAATTGGTTCCGTTTTCCTGTGAGCTTATATATGATATGTTAAAATTAAATTTGTCAATAAGAGTCAAAACATCCGTAACACTTCCCGGAACATCTTTCAGACAAAACTCCAATAAAACAATGCTTGTTTTTGAGGTGTTATTTTGGAGATAACCAATTTTTTCAAGTTCACTGTCTGCTTTTTTCAGTTGTTCTTCGGTGCCTTCTGCGTCTATGAACAATGTATGTGAATCTACTGCCTTGTTGTAACTTACACGGGTAATGTTAATTCCTAATGCCGAAAAGCACTTGCTTGCCTTTAAAAATGCACCAATACGGTTTGGCATTGATGTTATGTATGTTTTTTTCATGTTTTACTCCTCGATAAATTTGACATCCTTTTATCATTTTGACATATATTGCATCCGTCAGGAATTCATATCGTTTATAGTATATCCGAACAATAGTCAAGCCACTTGCGTGCTATATATTCGTGTCCTGCAGGAGTTGGATGGATACCATCAAGAGACCAGCACTTGGCACCGTCTTTTTCTGCAAAAGCGTTAAAGTCGTCAAATAACGGAACGAATACAGCACCAAACTTTTTTGCAAGCTTCTTTGAAACTAATCCTCTTTCTCTCATATTTTTTTCCCATATATCCCATTTTTCGAAGATATCTCCGCTTGTGGCTTCGGGATTTACTGTTTTGAAATCAAATTTCACAATGAAGGGTTCTAAAATTACCATTTTACAATGAGGTTTTTTCTCTTTAACCTGAGAAAGCATATGTTCATACATAAACTCATATTCATCACTTGATGCGCCCATATTCATACGCAGGGAAAAGCCTACATCATTAATACCATTCATAACACTTAAAATATCAAAATCTATATTTAATGTATCTTCAATCCAACGTGAATACATATCGCCTATACGATTTCCGGCAATACCCCTGTTGGTTATTTCCCAGGTAGGGTTATCGCACAAAAGACGTGATGCTATTAAATTTACATATCCGCATCCAAGTCCCTGGTTTGGTTTTTTAATATCTCTGTCGCGGCCACAATCCGTAACAGAATCACCCTGAAATAAAATCTTCATTATCTTCTTCCTCGCTAGCATTAAAATTCTTCCTTAATTATATCACAAACCTGTCTTTTGTCAATTTATATAAAAAACAAATACAACTTTACTTGCAATATGGGTAAAATAGTTGTATAATACTTATGAACATTAACTGAAAGGACAAAAATATGCTTGAATTAAAAAACGTTTCCTTTACAGCCCAAAATGAACAGGGCACAAAAGAAATTATAAATAACATATCTCTTACCTTAAGCGAGCGATTTGTTGCACTCACAGGCCCCAACGGTGGTGGCAAATCCACTCTGGCAAAATTAATTGCAGGTATCTATATCCCTACATCGGGACAGATACTTTTTGACGGTAAGGATATAACCAATATGAATGTAACGGACAGAGCGAACCTTGGTATCAGCTATGCATTCCAACAGCCTGTTCGCTTTAAAGGTCTTACCGTAAGAGATTTAATTACCCTTGCCAGCGGTAATAAAAAGCTTTCAGTTTCGGAGGCTTGTACTTATCTTTCGGAAGTGGGTCTTTGTGCGCACGACTATATCGACCGTGAAATTAACGCAAGTCTTTCAGGGGGAGAATTAAAGAGAATTGAAATTGCTATGACTATGGCTCGTGGCACAACGCTTACTCTCTTTGATGAGCCTGAAGCAGGTATCGACTTGTGGAGCTTTGGCAATTTAATTGCAGTATTTGAAAAAATGCACGAAAAGACAAAGGGTACTATGCTCATAATTTCCCATCAGGAAAGAATTTTAAATATTGCAGACCGTGTTATTGTAATTGCCGACGGTAAGGTTACAAAGGACGGAACTAAAGAAGAGGTTTTAGGAAATCTTCTTACAAATGCAACTTGTTCTGTACTCACAGACAAGCTTACTAAATAAGGAGGGGAACAAATGTCGCTTGATAAAATACAACAGGATTTACTTTCAAAGGTTACTGACTTGCACGAGATTCCTGCAGGTGCATATAATATCCGTGCAAACGGAACCTCTGCAGGAAGAAACACAACAGCAAATATTGATATTGTAACAAAGGAAGATAAAAACGGTATTGATATTATAATAAAGCCGAACACCAAAAACGAAAGTGTGCATATTCCCGTTATTCTTTCTCAGTCAGGATTAAAGGAAACTGTATATAACGATTTCTTTATAGGTGAGAATGCAGAGGTTACAATTGTGGCAGGCTGTGGTATTCATAACAGTGGGAATGATAAATCGGAACACAGCGGAATTCACACATTCCATGTAGGGAAAAATGCTAAAGTAAAATATGTAGAAAAGCACTACGGTTCAGGAGATGGTAATGGGGAAAGAGTTATGAATCCCCAAACTGTTATCGAAATCGATGAAGGCGGAAAAATGGAGATGGAAACAGCACAAATTAAAGGTGTTGATTCAACAGACAGAAGCACAACCGCTACACTTAAAGACAAAGCATCCCTCGTTATTCGTGAAAAGCTTATGACTCACGGCAATCAGACAGCAAAAACTGATTTTACTGTAGATTTAGACGGGGTTGACTGTGGAGCGGATATAGTTTCCCGTTCTGTTGCGAAGGATAACTCCACACAGATATTTTATTCCTGTATTAACGGAAATAATAAATCAAACGGTCATACAGAGTGCGATGCTATTATTATGGATAATGCTTCTGTTTCTGCAATACCAAAAATCACTGCAAATCATACCGAAGCATCTTTAATTCACGAAGCGGCAATCGGTAAAATTGCAGGAGAGCAGTTAATTAAATTAATGACCCTCGGACTTACCGAACAGGAAGCAGAGGAACAGATTGTATCAGGATTTTTAAGATAAAAAGGGAATGTAAAAAAAGTTCATAATCGCAAAAGGCTTGAATAAAATCATTTGTAGTGTGATATGTTTGTTGGAATTGACAAAAATATATACTTAAGGGAAAATATCGTTTTTGAACATTTTTTCCTATTCCCTAAAAAATGAACTGTAAAAATCGATGATTTTTTACAGTTCATTTTTGTTACGATATTAATGGAATAGATACATGAAAAACATATGTAATTAAAAACACAACTAATCCTGCACAAAGGACTCCTAAAGTTATGGCAGGAAATGCTTTTTTAATACGCATATCCATCATAGCGGCAATTAATGCTCCTGTCCATCCCCCTGTGCCCGGCAGAGGAATTGCAACAAAGATAAAAAGTCCCCAGAATTTATACTTTTCCACAGTAGCTCTCTTTTCCTCAGCTCTTGCTTCAAGCTTTGAAATTACACTGTCAAGCTTGGGAAAATGGTGTCTAAGCCAAGCAAATACTTTTTTTGTAAAAAGTATAAGAAATGGTAACGGGACAAGATTGCCTATAACTGATATTATAAGAGCACTAAGAGGACTAAGCCCCATTCCTACACCTATAGGAAGAGCACCTCGAAGCTCAATAACAGGCACCATAGATATTAAAAATGTAAGAATTGCTTCTTTGAGTAACATTATTTTCTCCCTTCAAAATACACTATAATAATTGTAACATAAAAGAAAATAATGTCAATAGTACAGAAAAATATTTTTTGCTTGTGTTGATGTTGACAAAATATATTCTGTTTGTATATAATATTTTCAGGTGAAAAAGTATGATAAAAGCAATAATTTTTGACAAAGACGGAACTATAATTGATTTTGATGCTTTCTGGGTTACAGTGTCGGAGTATGCTGTAAAAGAAATGCTTGAAATTCTCGGCTGTACTTTGGTTCCTGTAGATGAAATTTTGTATGAGATGGGTGTAAAGGATAAAATAACTTCAATAAACGGAGTTCTTTGCTATGGTACATATGAAATGATGGCAGAGAAGATTTATGCAGCTCTTACCAGGCACGGATATGAAGTTGATTTTGAGGAAATAAAGCGTCTTACTTTGGAAACGCACAAAAAACACAGCGACAAAGGCATAGTAAAGGCTACCTGCAGAGATATAAAGGGCTTCTTTAAAGATTTAAAAAGCAAAGGAATAATTCTTGCTGTTGTAACAACCGACGTGCTAAGTGTTACAAAAAGATGCCTTAAGCAGTTGCGTTAATATCCGAACCCGTTTTGGGAACGTGTTTTTACGCTACTGCATTGTTAAAATACTCGCAAATGCGTTAGCATTTACTGCGTTTTTGCCTCACATTAACGCAAAAACACAGTTCCTAAAATTCTTCGAACCTAAAGCAAGATAAAATTGTTGCTTTTTCAAGGCGGCAGGTCGCAGTAATACTTTCGTATTATAAGACCGACAACGATGAAAAACAGCTATTTTACTTGATTTAGGCGAGTTCGGATACTAACGCAACTGATTAAGCAGTCGCGTTAATATCCGAACCCGTTTTGGGAACGTGTTTTTACGCCACTGCTTATCTTTTCAACTTCTTTAATTCCCTCACTTATCTTCCTCATGACCTGACGCAAAGAATAATTTGTAAGCTCTGCAATGTCATCATAGTTCATAAGATAAACATATCTGTATTCAAGAAGAGTACGCAAAACACTGTCCTTTACATTGGCTATCATATTATAAAGCTTTAGTCTGTCTGCACATATTGTATCAAACTCATTTTTAGTGTTTTCTTTTATATCCGAAAGGGCGTTATATGCCTGAGACGAAGCTCCGTTTATTCGTTTAGCAATACAAACCTGACATTCCAAAAATTCAAGCTGTTTTTTCAGGGCTTTCATTCTCTCGTTAATGTCAAAAATATCATTAAGCTTGTTCAATTTACCCCCCTCCTCTTTGTAGGTGTAAACAATGGACAGCTATGGACAATATAACTGTCTGTATACTCTCCTGTCTCACCGTTAAGCTTAATTTTTATAGGTGTTGCGTCCCAGTTTTTAACAGGCACCAGTGCCTTTGACCAGTCGCAGTTGCCACAGGCATTATCACAATCCCAGCAAAGAGTTTCCTTTCTTCTTTTCTTTGGTCTTACTTTAGTTTTATATTCAACCTTAAATCTGCATCTTTCGCTGCAATAATACTTTCTGAATTTTGCTGTAATTTCTTTTCCGCATATTAAACATTGCTTACTCATTTATCTTCTCCTCTCTTTCAATATCCATATCTCTGCAAAACGGACAAACTAAAATTAATTCATAAGGATTTTCATCACATTCATAATGAATTTCCCGTTCGTAAAAAGGTTTTTCAAACCTTTCTCTGCAATTGAGACACTTATACATTAAACCTCCACAAATATTGAATTTTATTCAATTTATTGAATGCAAATCATATTATAATTGAATATTATTCAAATGTCAACCATTTTTTTGAATTAAATTCAATTTTTCCTATTGACAAAAAAACAATCTTCATTTATAATAATATGCACAGAGGTGATTAAATGCTTGCTTCAAGACTAAAGGAGCTGAGAAAAAGCAGAGGACTCACACAAAAAAGTATTGCAGATATTTTCAACCTCGACACATCAAGCATCTGCAAATATGAATCAAATCAGGCATCACCCCCGTCTGATATTGTGAAGAGATTCGCTGAGTTTTTTCAGGTAACTACCGATTATTTGTATGGACTTTCCGATAACCCAAATCCACCCATACAGCAAAATGACGAGGTTAGCGCAAAGCTTGCAGAGCTTAAAGATGGTCCGGGATACCGTATACTTTGCGACCTTATAAGAAATGCAAGTGAAGAAGATATTGAAAAATTAAAGATTATTCATGACACATTAAAAAGCAAAAGCAGACAAGGAGGTGCAGATGAGTAATATCATTGTCCGTATAATTGATTTACCCTGCACTGTAAGAGGATACACGGCATTGGATGACGAAGGGGATTATAATATCTATCTTAATGCCAGACTCAGCCCACAACAACAAAAAAGTGCCTACAACCACGAAATGAAACATATTTCGAGGGATGACTGGCACGACTCAAAAACCATAGAAATGGCTGAATATATGTAAAAAAGGCATATCCAAGGATTTTAACACCTTGAATATGCCTTATGTTTTTTCATTTTATTTCCGAATCTGTATTAATGATGCTTTCATTAGCAACAGGTTTTTTTGATGGTTTTTCCATTCTTTTATACACATATTTTCTGATAAGACAGTAAAGAACTGAGCATACAGGAACACTGAAAAGCATACCTGCAACACCCGATATTCTTCCGCCTACAGTTACTGCTGCAAGGACCCATATACCCGGAAGCCCCACTGATTTACCTACTACCTTAGGATAAATAAGGTTATTTTCAAGTTGCTGAAGAATAAGCAGAAAAATAATAAACCATAATGCATCCAAAGGATTAATAAGAAGTATTAAGAATGCACCCACAACACAACCTACAAAAGCACCGAAAACAGGAATAAGTGCAGTAAATCCTACCAGAACCGAAATGACGGATGCATAAGGGAAACCGAAAATAATCATTCCTATAAAGCACAAAAGTCCAAGTATTACGGCTTCGGTAAGCTGGCCTGTTACAAAATTTGTAAATGTTATATTAGCAAGTCCCAGAAAATTGATTATCTTGTCGCTTTTCTTGGCAGGCATAACTGAATACATAACCATTCTGCTTTGTCTGCACAATTTTTCTTTCTGCAACAGCAAATACATAGAAAAACCGATTGCGATAGCAATATTCATAATTACACTGAAAATTGACGTTGTTATACTTACTGTTTTATCTATAAAGCTGTTTCCGTAAACCCTGACTATATCATTAAGTATTTCACCTATTTTATCGTAATCAAACTGAATCTGAGGAATAATTATGTTGTATTTTTCAAAGAAATGAACTACACCATTCCACCAATTTTCAAGATTAAGCACATAACTTGGAAGCATATTTATAAAATTGTATCCTGTTTTTATAAACTGAGGAACAATCATAAAGATTACTGCAAAAACAACACCGAAAAGCAACAAAACGCTAAGCAAAAGACAAATTGGTCTTTTAAGCTTATATTTTAATTTGCTTTTACTTTTTCTGAAAATTTTCTCCCACAATTTTTCTACAGGACATAAAATTGCATTAATGACAAAAGCTACACAAAAGCCTGTAATAAGAGGAGAAAAAATACTGATAATCCATCTGACTGCCGAAACTACTACAGAAATATGACGTATAAAGGAATAAAACAACACGCCAAAGACAACCAACAGCAAAGCATATTTAAAACTATTACTGTTAACAGGTATTTCTATTTTGGAATTTTGTTCATCCTTTTTTATGAATTTGTCATTTTTCATTAGTTTTTACCGCCTCCGATTCGTCTTCCGTTTTTTCGTTGCTGACAACCTTAACCGTTACTACACGGTGTGCGTCAGTTTCGGTTATGGTTATTTCAAGATTATCATACACAAAATTATCATCTGTGTGAGGAACAGACCCAAGCTGCTCCATTACCCAACCACCTAAAGATACGCTGTCGGTTTCAGTTTCGATGTCAAAAAACTCACAGAAATCGTCAATGTTTACATTACCGTCAACATAGTAGCTGTTGTCCTGAATTTTTCTGAAGTCTTCAACAATTTCATCGTGCTCGTCCCATATTTCGCCCACAAGCTCTTCTAATATGTCTTCCATTGTTACGATACCTAAGGTGCCGCCATATTCGTCAATAACAATGGCAATATGAGATTTTTCCTTCTGGAAAAGTGTCAAAAGCTCACTGATTTTTTCTGACTTATGAATAAACAAAGGAGGTGTAATAATTTCCTTTATTTCCTTTTTGGTTATACCTGTTCCTACATAAAAATCTTTCTGGTGAATAACACCCACAATCGTATCAATATTTTCTTCATATACCAAAAGTCTTGAGTATCCTGACTGAGTGAAAACTTTTGCTATTTCCTCTTTTGTGTCATCAATACTTACAGCCTCAAGGTCAACACGGTGAGTTAAAATATCCTCTGCCTCGCGATCTGTAAATTCAATAGCATTTCTCAGCAAATCGCCTTCACTTTCACCGATTGAGCCTTCCTGCTGAACCTCTTCTACCAGCATAAGAAGTTCATCCTGAGACATTTTTGCATCTTCTTCAACCTTTAAAATCTTATTAATAAGCTTTTTCCATAATGAAAAAAGAAAATTAACAGGGGTAAGAAATCCTATAAGTATTCTTATAAAAGGTGCAGAAAACATCGCAAACTTTTCAGGCATATCCTTTGCTATACTCTTTGGTGTTATTTCACCAAAAATAAGGATAACAACTGTAACTACAATAGTAGAAACTGTTGCACCAAGCTCATTATCGTTCAAAATTTTAACAAAAAGAACAGTACCTACAGATGCAACAAGAATATTTACTATGTTGTTGCCGATAAGAATAGTAGAAATAAGCTTGTCATATTTTTCCGAAAGAGCAAGAGTAAGCTCTGCCTTTTTATTCCCTTTTTCCACCAAAGTTTTAAGCCTTGTTTTGTTAAGTGATGAAAATGCTGTTTCAGTAGCTGAAAAATATGCCGACATAAGAACACAAATCACCATTATTATAATATACGTATCCATTTCTGAAAAATAACTCCTTTTAATTAATCTGAAAATGTTATAATTTTCAATTCAAATCCTTTTTTAGACGCAAAAAAGCACACCTACACCATAAACAATAGCGTAGATATGCCTTATATTTAAAGGTCAAATTATAACAGTTGGCAGGGTCCGCGTCGCTGTTACTGTCCATAATCCGTTAATTCCTCCGTTTATAATATTTCCACATCATTGTAGCATAAGTATTGTCTTATGTCAAGATTTTTCTATAATAATACCTAATTTTTCTATTGCCTCAAAAAAGTCGGGATAGCTTTTTTTAACTGCCTCCGCTCCGTCAATTTCCCCCGAACAAAGGGTAAAAAGAAGAGCCATTGACATTGCAATTCTGTGGTCATTGTGAGAAGATGCTGTTTTATTTACTAAAGGCACAAAAGGAAAAACCTCTATGCTGTTTTCGAAAATATTCACCTTGCCACCCACATTTTCAAGTTCCTGTTTCATAACCTGTCCACGGTCGCTTTCCTTGATTTTCAGGCGTTTTGTTCCTGTAAAGGTTGCTCCCTTGTTCATTGCTGCTACCACCATTAAAACAGGCACTAAATCAGGACAGTCGGAAACGTCAAAGGTTTCATTTTTTTCCATCATTGTGTCAATAATTTCCTTATATACTCTATCCCCTTGCAGGGTATTTTCGTTAATGCCTTTTACCAAAACATCTCCACCAAGGGCATTAAAGGCATACAAAAATGCCGCATTTGACATATCGCCCTCTACTGCCTTTTTTATAGGCTTATAGTTTTGATTACCTTTTATATAAAAATTATTATCGTCTTTTACCACATCTATACCACTGTCAATTAATGCCTGCAAGGTTAAATCCACATAAGAAGCACTTTCAAAAGGTGGTATTATTTTAATTACACTGTCTCCGTCGCAAAGAGGAAGTGCAAACAACAGTCCTGTAATAAACTGACTGCTGATATCTCCCTTTAAGACATATTCACCTGCTTCAAGCTTTCCTTTGACTTTAAGATAATCTTCGCCTTTTTCAAACAAAAAGCCTTTTTCTCTGCATATATCTTCGTAAATACCAAGAGGTCTCTCAAACAGTCTTTTTGCACCTCTGAAAGTAATTTCTTTGTCAAAAAGCAGTGCTATAGGCACAAAAAACCTTAAGGTGCTTCCGCTTTCATTACAAAAAAGCTCATTATCTATAAGAAAATTTCCACCGTTTATACTTACTCTGTCTTCACAAACATCAACTTCTCCGCCTAAAGCCTTTATGCAGTTTATTGTAGCTTTTATATCTTCAGAAAAAGAAACAGATGTTATTTCGCTTTTGCCTTTGGCAAGAAAGGCACAAATTAAATCTCTGTGAGCAATACTCTTGGAAGGCGGAGCAAAAGCAGTTCCCTCTGCCCTGCTCTTTTTAATTTTAATTTTCATTACAAATTCCCCTTATAAAGCATATCACATACAGAAATTGCGGTAACGCTGTCAGCTACAACTCTTGCTCTGTGAATTATTGCAGGGTCGTGGCGTCCTTCAATTTTTATGTTTGTATTTTCCATATTTGCAAAATCTATTGTGCTTTGTTCCTTGTAAATCGAAGGAGTAGGCTTAACTGCACAGTTCACAATAACAGGCATACCGTTGGTAATACCTCCATTTATACCGCCATTGTTATTTGTTAAGGTTTTAACAGATGAGTTTTCAACTGCAAAGGGGTCATTTGCCTGAGAGCCTTTCATACGGGCAAAATCAAATCCTGCTCCGAATTCAACACCCTTAATTCCCGGGATTGAGAAAAGTCCTTTTGCAAGAACACCCTCAAAGGTATCAAACCATGGGTCTCCTACTCCTGCTGGCAAACCAAAAATTGCAGTCTGCAGAATACCACCCACGCTGTCTCCTTCCAAGGCAGCTTCTTCAATTTTCTTTTTCATTTTCTCTTCAGCTATATTATCGAGAACTGCAAATTCGCACTGAGAAAGCTTTTTATAATCTTCATCAAGATTATTGAATTCTCTGTCTCTTATACCACCACACTCTAAAATATGAGTACAGATGTATATGCCTCTGCTCATAAGGTATTTAATGAGAATTGCACCTACTGCCACAAGAGGTGCAGTAATTCTGCCTGAAAAGTGCCCTCCGCCTCTGTAATCATTAAATCCCTTATACTTTATAAATCCTGTATAATCAGCATGAGACGGACGTGCAAGAGATTTCATTTTAGAATAATCCTTTGACTTGGTATCTTCATTTTCTATAATAACAGTTATTGGCGTGCCTGTAGTTTTACCGTCGAAAACTCCACTCACGATATTAACCTTATCTGCCTCATTACGTTTTGTTGAAATTTTACCTTTAGCACGGCGTTTTTCCATTTGTGAATTTATAAATTCTGTATCTATTTCAACCCCTGCCTCAAGTCCGTCAAGAACAGCACCAATACTTTTTCCGTGGCTTTCACCGAATAATGTAACTGTTATTCTGTCCCCATATGAATTAAAACTCATTTATTTCACCTTCATCAGTTCAAAATATCTCTTATTTCTTCTTTGGTCATTTTCTTTATTTCAAAAGAACCTGCCTTGTTTACAAAAACCATATCAACACTTCCCTTTGATGCCTTTTTATCGTGCATAATGGTTTTTATAATCTCCTCCTTGTCAAAATCATATTTTAAAGGAAGATTTACATTTGTAAGTGCCTTGTCAAGCTTATTTCTTACATCATCGGAGCATACATAACGCATTCCCATTCCCACACATTCACCGTGATAAAATGCTCCGTTTGAAATTGCTTCTATACCATGGCCTACAGTATGACCGAAATTAAGCACCTTTCTTAAATTGCTTTCTTTTTCGTCCTGTTCCACTATTTTTCTTTTCACATCAAGACAGCGTGTAATAACCTCAATAATATCAATCCTGTTTTCGTAGAACATATTAAAAAGCTTTTCATCGGATGTAAGACCCATTTTTATAGCTTCTGCATAACCGTTTGACATTTGTCTTTTATCAAGAGTTTCCAGAAGATACGGGTCGATTAACACCTTTTTGGGCTGATAAAAGGTTCCTACGATATTTTTAACAGAATCAAGATTTACAGCAGTTTTTCCACCCACCGAAGAATCAATCTGAGACAACAGTGTGGTAGGTATATTATAAAAATCAATTCCTCTCATATAAACAGAGGCACAAAAGCCTGCCAGGTCTCCGCATACACCTCCGCCTACTGCTACAACACAATCATGTCTGTCAAAGCCTTTGGAAAGCATTATACTGCAAAGCATCTGCAGGCTTTCAAAGCTTTTGCTTTTTTCGCCCTGAGGAATAGTAACAACCGTTGCATTATCACATTTATTTGCCAGAGTCTTGCTATATTTTACAGGAACTCCGTCATCGGTTACAATTAAAACCTTTCTTTTTAAATTAAGTAGAGTGTCCGCTTTTTCAAAACACCCTTTTTCTATAACAGCCTCATATCCGTTTTCCTTTAAATCTATGTACATTTTGTGCTCACTCCTTAAGCTCTTTCGCCTGTGTGTAAACTCCTGCTACCTTAAGCTTATCACAGTATTTTTTCAATTCATCAAGCATATTTTTTCCTTTTTCGTCATAAACATCACCGATAGCTTCAATCTGAAAATAATACTGCCACGCCAAATCCTTTAAGGCTCTGCTTCTTAATTTTGTCATATTGAAACCGTATCTTCCAACAATTTCAACAGCCTTTGCCAAAGCACCCGCCTCATGCTTTACTGTAAACATTATATCAAAATAAGAGTCTGTACCACGCACTTTGCTCTCCGATGGTGAAAGCACAGCAAAACAGGTTGTGTTGGTGTTGTCTTCGTTGATTTTATTCTCAATCACTTCAAGTCCGTATAATTTAGCAGTTTCCTTGCTTGCAACTGCAGCAATGCTTATGTCGTTAAGCTCTTTTACTTTTTTTGCTGCAAGAGCTGTGTTTTCATACTCGGTAGTTTTATAGCCCTTTTCCTTGAGAAATGTTTCACACTGGCTAAGTGCCTGAGGGTGGCTTATAACTTCCTTTATTGTATCC
>JAZNWH010000003.1:0-8976 GCA_045593265.1 Clostridia bacterium
TCGAACCTAAAGCAAGATAAAATTGTTGCTTTTTCAAGGCGGCAGGTCGCAGTAATACTTTCGTATTATAAGACCGACAACGATGAAAAACAGCTATTTTACTTGATTTAGGCGAGTTCGGATACTAACGCAACTGCTTAAAGCTCTTGAAATAGAAGAATATTTTGATGAAATATATACCGATGATGGTACTTTCCCTGCAAAGCCTGCACCTGATGCTGTATTTGACTTATGCAAAAAATATAATCTTGAGCTTAGTGAAGTTTTAATGGCAGGGGACACAAAAACCGATATTGAATTTGCCAAAAACGCAGGAATAAAAGTTGTCTGCGTAGCAAAGTCGGAGGAAAACAAACAAATTCTTTTAAAAGAAACTGACAATGTGGTAAAGGATATTTCTTGTATAACAATATAGTGGATTAAATTTTGTTGTTTGTTATCAGAGATGTTGTGAAACGAACATTTCTGCTTTGCAGAAAGTTAGACTCTGGATGAAAGATATATGCATATTTTAGGGACTACAGACGAGACATCTGCGATATCCTTCATCTTTTGCTTCTTCGATGGAAGAAAATGTAATTTTGTTATATGGATTAATATTTTTTACATATCTGCAATTAAGATAATGATATACATTTGAGTTAATTGAACCTATAAAAAAGCTTTCGTGTTTACAATCTATATAATTTGTTGCATTTGTAAAGTCCGATTGGGTATAAAGCTCTTCTTCTAATGCTTCTTTTTCAATTTTCACACAGGAACATAACATTAATATTAATACTGTAATGTTCAGTAAGTATAATAGTCTTTTTTCCACTCCATCACCTAAAAATTAAAAAGATTATACAACTTTTTGTAATAAACTATTAATGTATTTAGCATAATTATTATTTATATGGTAATAATTATATTAAGTTTATCATATTTATAATTTATTGTCAATATAATAAAATTACATTGGGTGATTTTAGTGAATATTGAATTTAAAGATAATTATATAAAAATAGGATTAAAAATATCTTATTACAGGAAATTAAAATCTTTAACTCAAGAACAACTTGCTGAAATTTTAGATTGCGGAGTATCGTTTGTTGGTCAGATTGAAGCACCTAATATTTATAAAGCTATTTCCCTGGATACATTATTCAAAATTGCGAAAGCACTTGAAATACCACCATATAAATTACTTTATTTCGAAGACTGATAAAGCAATAATTGAAATTTGAACATTTGATAAAAAGAACACACCATACAGGTGTGTTTTTGATTGTTGTGTTGTTGGTTTGTGGTTTTTATCAGGGGTACGGTCCGTTCACTATATTCTCCGACCGCTCTAAGCGGTTGCGTCGCCTATAGTGTACTCCCGACTCCACAGACCGCAAGCTTTTTGCTTGCGGCTGCTCCGACGAACATTTCTGCTTCGCAGAAAGTTCGACCCCTATCAGGTACTTAAATAAAAATAACACGCAATAAACATGTGCGAATGGGTAATATCAGGGGTACTCTGCATTTCGCAATTTTTCGATTGCTCTCAGCAATTGACGAAAAATTTTGCTCATTCGAGACACGACAATCCGATTTGCATCGCAACTCGGTTGTCTCAACGAACATTTCTGCTTCGCAGAAAGTTCAACCCCTATCGGGTACTTAAATAAAAATAACACGCATTAAGCGTGTTATTTTTATTTGGTGCACCATCAGGGGTTCGAACCCGGGACACCCTGATTAAGAGTCAGGTGCTCTACCAACTGAGCTAATGGTGCATTTCTATTATATTGTTCTCAACATCTAAAGATTATATCATAATTTTTTTTGTTTGTAAAGACTTTTTTCGAAATTTTTTATGTTTTTTAGTAAATTCAATAAAAGTATGATGCTTGTTTTCTTGACTTTGAGGTTTGTCGGTTGTATAATTAACTTGCAACGAATGGTGCATTGGTTGCATTTGGTCGCTTACCATATAGCAAAATCTAAATAAGGAGTTGTTAATATGTCTAATATATGGCACGATATTTCGCCAAAAAGAATACATGCAGAGGATTTTATCTGTGTTGTAGAAATTTCAAAAGGCAGCAAGAAAAAATATGAATTGGACAAAGAAACAGGATATCTTATGTTGGATAGAATTTTGCACACATCTACCCATTATCCGGCAAACTACGGATTTATTCCGCGAACCTTTGGGGATGATAACGATCCGTTGGATGTGCTTTTGCTTTGTTCGGAGAAAATTGAACCTATGACACTTGTGCGTGCATATCCGATTGGTGTTATTTCTATGATAGATAACGGTCGTAATGATGAAAAAATTATTGCCATCCCTTTCAGTGATCCCAATTATAATATGTACAAGGATATCAGAGAGCTTCCAAAACATGTTTTTGATGAAATGAGCCATTTTTTCAGTGTGTATAAAAATCTTGAAAATAAAGAGACTGCCGTAAACGAGGTAAGTAATCGCGAAATTGCACTTAAAATAATTGATAAAGCTATTAATGATTATATAGAAAAGTTTTGTAAATAAATCTGCGATTCTGAAATTTTAATCTGAAAAAAATCGGCATCCGGGTTATACACGCTTTATATAATTAATGTAATAGAAAGGCGGAGATGATTTGAAGAATTATTTAAGAGAGGCAAGACTTGGTTTAAAGGGGCATTATTTACATGCTGTTTGTGCTTCTATGATTTATTATATTATTGCATACGCAATTTTTACTATTGTTACATCAGTTCCTGTGGCACCTGTATACAAATATTTTATAGGTGTTGCTCTTGTTGCGTTTATTATGTTTCCTGTTACTGCAGGTTATATTGATTATTTCAAAAACAGAAAGAACTACAGCTTCCCTTCTCCTAAGGTGTTTTTTCGTTTTCACAGTGGGTGCAGTGCAATGCTGTTATGCGTGCTTACAATAGGACTTGGTCTTGCTTTTGCGTTCCTTGTATTCTATATGGTAACAATTATGATAATGGCAATGTCTCCCGGAGCGATAAGATTTTATATATTATGTGCGGCAATTGTTTTGTATTTAATTCTTGTTATATATGTACTTCTTCGTTTCTGGCCGCTTCTTTATATGGTACTTGAAAAAGGGAGACAGCCCTTTACATACTATTTTAAAGAATGCTTAAAGCTTACAAAACATAAAACAAAAGAATATATTATGTTTTTACTGCGTTTCTGGAGGCTGTTCTTGGTATGTATTCTTCCTCTTGGGCTTGGACTTTTAGTATTTTTCCCCATACTTGTAACAGCAAAAGTTAATTATTTTTATGATTTAATCGAAAAAAATTAAAAAAACTATTTACAAAAAGCAAAATATGTGTTATTATTAACAGTAACCGTCTGCTAAGTGTTGGGAATCTCCAACCTATGCTCAGTGGAAAGGTGTAATTTATTTAATCGGAGGAATTAAAATGGATAAGGAAAAGAAACAGCAGATTATCGGTGATAACAAGATTCATGATACAGATACAGGTTCACCGGAAGTACAGATTGCAATTCTTACAGAAAGAATTAACCACCTTAACGAACATCTTAAGGTAAATAAGAAGGACTTCCATTCAAGAAGAGGTCTTCTTATGATGGTTGGTAAGAGAAGAGGTCTTCTCAACTATCTCCAGAAAAAGGACATCGAAAGATACAGAGCAATCGTTGCTAAGCTTGGCTTAAGAAAGTAATTTCGCGGGAGGTTACGGAGGATTTTCCCTCTGTAACCTTTCTTTGCTTTTCTCCGATATTTTTTGTACAAGCAGTTGTGTCAGTAATAAAAAATTTATATAAAACCGTCTGTCAGGTGGCAGACAGCACGGGCATGAGTCCGTGAGAAAGGAAAAGGTTATGTTCAGAACATTTGAAACAACCTTATCAGGCAGAAAATTAGTTATCGAAACCGGCAAAATGGCAGGTCTTGCTAACGGTGCGTGTCTGGTAAGATTCGGCGATACTGTTGTTCATGCAGCAGTTACTGCATCAGCAAAGCCGAGAGAGGGAGTAGATTTCTTCCCTTTAAGTATTGATTATGAAGAAAAGCTTTATTCGGTTGGTAAAATCCCAGGTGGTTTTACTAAGAGAGAAGGAAAACCATCAGATTCGGCAATCCTTGCATCAAGATGTATTGACCGTCCTATGCGTCCTCTCTTCCCTAAGGATTTAAGAAACGATGTGTCTATCGTTACCACCGTTATGAGTGTTGACCAGGATAATTCACCTGAGGTTGCTGCTATGGTTGGTGCAGCAACAGCAGTTGCAATAAGTGATATTCCGTTTAACGGACCTGTAGCAAGTGTATTTGTAGGTTTGGTTGACGGTGAAATTATAATTAACCCTAATCTTGAACAGAGAGAAAAGAGCGATTTAGAGCTTACTCTTTCAGGTACACTTGACAAGGTTGTTATGATTGAAGCAGGTGCAAAGGAAGTTCCCGAAGATGTTATGCTTGATGCAATCTTAAAAGGACATGAAGCTGTAAAGGACATCTGCAGATTTATTCAGAGTATTGCTGACGAAATCGGCAAGAAAGAAAAAATTCAGTATACACCTATCGTTGTTGCTGATGATGTTTACGAAGCTACAAAAAATGCAGTTATCGACAGAATTCGCTGGGCACTTGATACAGACGATAAAAATGTACGCGACGAGCAGCTTGCAGTTGTAATTGAAGAAGCTCATGCTGCCCTTGACGAACAGTTTGCTGAACGTGAAAGCGAAATTGACGATGCTATTTATAAATTACAGAAATACGTTGTAAGACGTTGGATTTTAGATGACGGAAAACGTGTTGACGGAAGAGGACTTAATGATATAAGACCTTTATCTGCTGAAGTAGGACTTCTTCCGAGAGTTCACGGTTCAGGTATGTTCACCAGAGGACAGACACAGGTTCTTACTGTTGCAACTCTTGGTTCAGTAAGTGAAAATCAGATTCTTGACGGTATTGATACTGCAGAATCAAAGAGATACATTCACCACTACAACTTCCCATCATATTCTGTCGGTGAAACAAAGCCTTCAAGAGGTCCCGGAAGAAGAGAAATCGGTCATGGTGCTCTCGCAGAAAGAGCTTTGGTTCCAGTTATCCCTTCAACAGACGAATTCCCTTATGCAATCCGTCTTGTTTCAGAGGTTCTTTCTTCAAACGGTTCAACCTCACAGGGCAGTATCTGTGGTTCAACACTTGCTTTGATGGATGCAGGTGTACCTATTAAGGAGCCTGTTGCAGGTATTTCTGTAGGTCTTGTAACCGAAGGGGACAGATTTGTTACAATGCTTGACATTCAGGGTCTTGAAGACTTCTTTGGCGATATGGACTTTAAGGTTGGCGGTACTAAAAACGGTATCACAGCAATTCAGGTAGATATCAAGATTGACGGTCTTACTACTGAAATTATCAAAGAAGCTTTTGAAAAAACAAAGAAAGCAAGAAATTATATCTTAAATGAAATTATGCTTAAGGCTATTCCTGAACCAAGAAAAGAGCTTTCAGCTTATGCTCCTAAGATTATCACATTAAAGGTTCCTGTTGATAAGATTAAGGATGTTATCGGTTCAGGTGGCAAAACTATTCAGAAGATTATTGCAGACACCGGCGTAAAGATTGATATTGAAGACGACGGAAGTGTATATATTGCAACAACTGATGCTGAAGCTGCACAGAAAGCAAAAGAAACAATTGAAGGCATCGTAGCAGACCCTGAAGTTGGTACAATTTATAAGGGTAAAGTTACAAAGATTATGGACTTTGGTGCATTTGTTGAATTTCTTCCGGGCAGAGAAGGTCTTGTTCACATTTCAAAGCTTGATACAAAGAGAGTTGAAAAAGTAACAGACATCGTTTCTGAAGGCGATGAAATTATGGTTAAGTTAACCGAAATTGACAAAATGGGCAGAATGAATCTTTCAAGAAAAGATGCTCTCCCGAAGCCTGAAGCAGAAGAAACAAAAACTGAAGAATAAAACACAAAAAGGACTGTAAAAAAGTTGTTAGCTTTTTTACAGTCCTTTTTGTGTTCTGAGCTTTTTTACAGAGAAATTATTATCCTGTTATAAAAGTTGTCAATAGTTATTCCTATAAGTTTATCTCCGTTAAGGTAGTAGTAGGTCATTCCGTTAAAGCCGAAAGATGTATCGTAAAATTCTGCTCCGTTTGATGTTAAATAGCTTGCATAGTTGTTTACATCCTTTGAATTATATGGATAAATAAACTGCACAGCATTTTCATTATACCCTTCTACGCTTTTTGAGTTTTTGTCTATACTATAACTGCAGGGTGTACCTGTTACTGAGGTGTAAGTTGCAAAGGGTGTGTTTTTGTAGGTTTCCCCTCCGCTTATTGTTTCTTCGACACTGTTGTCTGTTACAGTAACATTTATATATGTTCCCATATAATCTACATCAGAAAATACTGCAACCTGTGTTGTGCCTTTTGCTTCGCCTGTTATAATAAGAGGAGCATCAACTACTTCTTTTGAGCTGTCGTATTCACCCCAAGCGGCAGTTGCCACATTGGTATTAGAGGATTTGCAGTAAATAGTCCAGTCCTGAGCATTACCCTCTGCAGTTACGTAAACTGTAATTCTTTGCCCTTTTTCCACATTGACGTTGGTAGTTGAAACTTTAATATTTAAAAATGTGGTCATAGTAGTAATGTAGTCTGTTCCCTGAGAAGTAAAGTCAAACTGCTTTATAACATTTATAGGAATAGCAAACCCAAGGTTCTGACCTGTTTCATAGCCTGCAGCAGTTATACCTATAACCTGAGCTTTGCTGTTTAAAAGTGCACCTCCTGAGCTTCCGTGGGAGATAGGTGCAGTAGTCTGTATATACTCAACACCGTCAACAATCTGTTTACAGTTGCTTATAATTCCGTCGGATATTGTGTGCTTAAGACCCATAGGGCTTCCGATAGCAAAAACTTTTTCGCCATTTATAATGGCAGAGCTGTCCCCAAGCTCAAGATAGGGGAATTTTTCGGTTACCTGACCGTTGGAATCTGCTTTATTGATACGGATAACTGCAACATCTAAGTTTTCGTCATAATTAAGCACGTGAGTAACATCGTAAATTTTACCGTCAGGCGTTGTTATTTTAGCATAAGCTGTATCTGCAATTACATGGTAATTGGTAACAGCAACTCCGTCCTGAGTTACAAAAAATCCACTTCCACTGGCAAGAGGCTGCATATTTTTATCATACACTTCTATATAAAACACTGCCGGCTGTGCCAATGCGGAAACAGAACTTGCTTCGTATCCGCTGTCGGTATTCTCTGTTGATATATTACCGATAACACCACTTAAACTAAGGTGCTCCTTTAATGTGTTTCCACTTCCTTTTATAAGACAATCAAGAGCATTTGCAGAAATAACAGCGATATCTCCTCTTGTGATTTTTTCGTTTTCTTCACCGTCGTAAAGACCTGTTTCCTTTGCAAGGATATATGCTTCTTCCCAGTTAAAATCACCGTTCTTGTCGTTATAGCCTAAGGCTCTCAGGACTAAAGTTAAATACATATTACTGCTGACAAAATCATCAGCACCAAAGGTTTTTTCAGATGTACCGTTTGTTATGCCGGAAGAATAAGCATAGGCAATATAATTTTCAGCCCAGGGAGATACATCACCAAAAGGCATATCTCCACCCTTTGAAAGGGCATCCTTTTCCTTGCCCAGAAGCCTTAAAAGAACAACAACAGCCTCCTGTCTTGTTGCGTAATTATCAAGAGCAAAATCAGGACTTCCGTCAGAGTTTGTTCCTACTCCTTTGAAAAGTCCGTATTCATAAAGAGCATTCGCTGCATCAAGAGCTGTGTTTTCAGCAAAAGCAGAAACACAGGAAAGTATTATAATAAGGGTTAGAAATAACGCTATAGTTTTTTTCATAAAAATCTCCCTTCCGCCGCCATACACCGGCACGAATAGTAATTAAATTTCTCTTATCCGTATGGCAAGGAATGATAAGAGATTATTACGCCCATGTACGTTTCTTTGCAAATGCAAAGAAAATTCCGCACGGGCTTTTAAATCCGCCGGAGGCAAATAACGGGAAAGGAACTTTCACGTTATCACCTCGTAATATATATAACATAAAAATATGTACATTTTGTGATATATTTATCCGTGATTGTTGACTTTTCCTTGTGTTTGAGATAAAATACGGGGTCAGGAAAGATGCAGTACCAAAACTCTGTGTTTATGTGTTTTTTGAAAATTTTATATAATACGGATGTTGTGAAAATGAGGATGTAAAGGCTAAACTAAGCACATTTACCAATCTTACATAAGGTTTTTTTACGATAACAATTTTCCAAATTGACCAAATTTATTGATATAATAAGTAAAATATGTTAAAATAACGATGTAGTTAATAGACAAGGTTGTATAGATATAAGCACGATTACAGGTGAACAAGGGGACAAAGGACAAGGGGACGGTTATGTTGTCTTGACAAATAAGATGATAAAGGACAATAGAACCGTCCCTTTGTCTTTAGACGGAAACACTTTTGACTACGATTATTATGATACAGGCTATGTCAAGTCAATTGCTTATCCAAATGGCTTGAAAACAACCTACGAATATGATAATATAAATCGTATAACAAGGTTAACTACTACCAAGAACGGTTCTGCTATCAATACTTTTGAATATGAATATGACAATAACGGAAATACTACAAAAGAAATAAGAAATGGTGCTGTTACATCGTATTCCTATGATAGTCTTGACAGACTCATTTCTGTTACCTACTCTGATGGCTCTTCTGTGTCCTATGAATATGATGCACTAAACAACAGAACTCAAGAAACATATTCAAATGGTAATGTTAAAGACTATGTGTATAATGAAAAATATCAGCTTACAGAAATAAAGCTGAATGGACAAATAACAGATACATTTACATACAATGAGTCAGGTGCTGTGGTTACACATAATAACAAAACATACACCTATGACGAATGGGACAGAATGTCA
>JAZNWH010000004.1:0-42863 GCA_045593265.1 Clostridia bacterium
ACCGAAATTAATTGCTGAGATTGGAGATATACGCAAATTCCGCAACAAGCACTCGTTAATTGCCTATGCAGGAATAGATGCTCCACCATATCAATCAGGCTCATTTAACTCTACAGAACGGCATATTTCAAAGCGAGGAAACCGATACCTTCGCAAGACAGGCTTTGAGGTTATGCAAAGTCTTATTCAGCATAAGCCTGCTGATGAGCCTGTCTTTACTTTTATTGAGAAAAAGCGTAGCGAAGGTAAATGCGGAAAAGAAGCTATGATTGCTGGACTTAACAAATTTCTCCGTATTTATTACGGCAAGATAACCGAACTTTACAACTCCATTGAAGAACAATTAAATTCGAATAATTAAATCTATCTTTTAATATTTTTCACCTGGTGACAAAATGTTTTAATTTGCCACTCTATTTTGTTATGCCCTTTTTAGTTAAAAATTTTTTCAATTTTCCTCTTGACAATTCTTAGCAGGTTTAAGCGTATCAAATTTTGATATAGTGAATGGAGAATGTTTTGCCGTAATTGGCTCAAAAACGCCTTGCCTTGCATCTAAGTCTTTAATTGGGTATTCTATTCATTTCATTCTACTATCCTTAAAATTGTGCAATTCTATCGTGAATGAATTTGCATTTTCGCAGAATATGTGTTATTCTTAAATAAAATTAAGCATGTCGATTTTTTGGCAGTTGGGCATCAATTTTGCAGAGATTTTTCAATAGCATCAATAAAGCATCAAAAGGCATAAGGTTCAGGAGACCGAGTGCTACAAATGGCTCAATAGTGGGAACAACTTGAACGGTCCTTTTAACTTGACATGACCTCCAAAACCGTTCTTGAGGGTTCGAGTCCTTCTACCCCTGCCAATATATTTGGCTCAAACACTGGGTTTGAGCCATTTTTTATTGCCAATTTTCAAGAACGGCAATCTTCACTTTTTTGAGCATCAATAGCAATTTTTAGTAATTATAGATTATATTTCTGATGACGGCGCGTGGTCTTGTGATTCAAATAATTATGCCTGAAATGAGTATCAATTTCGCATACGGTCGCATCCGTTTCTAACAATTCCGTCTGCTACATCATCAAAAAACATCATTTTATTTTTCAAATTCATATATTTTCACTATAAAATTTAAATCCATTTTTCTTTGTTTAATGTGTTTCAAATTTTGATACACCTTGGACAGAGATTTCAGATACATCTTATTAAATATTTTGTGAGATAATTATAAATTTAAAACAATTGCGATTGCTTTTTGCTGATAGATATGATATAATACAGAAAGTAAAATCGCTATACGAAAGGATAAAAATCATGTGTTGGAATAAAGATTATAAAACCATAACAACTAAAATTGAATACAGAGAAGCAATTATTGTTATTCCTGAAAAACCAAATGGAAAATGGACACTAAAAACGGAATATATGACCGCTTTTCCGGATGTGCAAAATGAACTTTTGAGTTTGGGATATTATGTTGCTCATATTAAAAACATTACCCGTTGGCATCATCCTACAGATACAGACGCAAGAGCAAAACTTGCCGAATATATGGTTAAGACTTACGGTGTTAGTGAGAAATGCGTGATTATAGGAATGAGTTGCGGTGGTATGCAGGGAATTTATTTTGCATCAAAATATCCCGAGTATGTATCTTGTATGTATCTTGATGCACCTGTGGTTAATCTGCTTTCATGCCCTGCCGGACTCGGGAAGGCAACATCCTTATTTGAAGAATTTTATGAGCATACAAAAATAAGCATGTCAGAACTTATCAGTTACCGAAATCACCCCCTTGACCACCTTAATAATCTTGCAAAACATAACATTCCTATTATGCTTGTTTCAGGTGACAGCGACACAGTAGTTCCTTTTGAGGAAAACGGAAAATTTATTGAAGACACTTACAAAGCAAATAACGCCACAATCGAAACAATAATTAAAAAAGGAGCAGATCACCACCCCCATTCACTTGATGACAACTCACCTATTATTGATTTTATATTAAAATATGATAAATAGTTATTAAGGGGATGTTCAAAAAACCTTACTTAAAATCGAGGATGAAAATTTCTCGATTTTTTTTGCATAGAAAAACGGCTGAAACCATAGCGTAACAAGTCATTTTGTTTTACAATAAACTCGATGAAAACATCAAACAACCACAAAAAGCTACAACAATTACCTCTTTTGCTGACAAAAAGTCATGAAAAATATATGTAATTTACAATGTTCAAGCAAGAAACAACTGACAAGAAATACAGCGAAAACGAATTCAGTACAGTTAATTTTAAAATAGATTTACAAGGTAATTTATTCTGTTGTAAGTAAATATGTATGCAGTTATCAAAGAAATTATTAAAATTCGTGAATGTATAAATTCATCATCCTTGCTACGCAAATTAAATGCTTTGACTAATAACGAAAGATTAATTTAAGAGTTTGTTGCGAATATAAGGATCGGTGAATTTAAACATTTTTTATTATCGTTTGACTATGTGCAAAATTGTGAAGAACACTACGAAACAATTTTATATGAAGTACTTGCTAAAAATTATGGTCTGAATACATACTGAATCTATATAACAAACGATTTGAATACAGCTCTCATTTTTTGCTACTTTCATTATGATAACATCCAAAGCAAGTGGAACCCATTGACTAAAGAGGATAGAGTGCCAAACAACAGAATGATTACAAAAATCACCATTATCATTCTAAATGGATACCTCCAACAACTAAACATAATATATAATATATAAATAATATATCAAAAAAGTTTAGTTTTTTCAAGATATAGTCTTTTTTTTTTATAGACATTTCATTTTTTTATATTATAATAAAAGAAAAGGAGGCGTTTTTATGAAAAAAAATAAATTAGACGTATTTGTACCGGTACCTTTTGACATGGATTGGTTAACTGAAGAAGATATTATTGAATCTATTCTGAAGCAATATAAAAATTATGGATATAATCGCTTCGTTTTGGCGGCACCTTATGGTGGCTGGAGAAGCTATGGCTATCCCTCAAAAGAAGATTATAAAAATTACGCAGCAAAATTTTCTCGAATCAGAGATGCTCTTTTACCTTATGGAATCAGTTGCGGATGGTGGAATACTCTCACTCTTAAATCAGGTCCAGAGCCTGAATTTGAACGTATGGTCAAACCGGACGGAAAAGAATCTCCTATTGCCAACTGTCCTCTCTCTCCTGGTTTTACCAAAAGATTTTGTAGTGATATAGCACTTTTTGCCAGAGAAGCTAAACCAGATTTCATTATTTTTGAAGATGATTATTCTATTAACGCCGGCACTATGAATCAAGGTTGTTTTTGTAAATACCACCTTGCAGAATTTGCAAAAATCACAGGAACAGACTACACACGGGAACAACTGCTTGAAATATTCAAGCAACAGAATCCGGAGAGCTACGATTTATTAAAAAAATGGCGTAAAATGACCGGTGATACACTCGCAGAATTTTCTAAAAAGATACGGGCTGCAGTTGATGTTGATTCTCCCGAAATTCCTATAGGAACATGCCAGTCGGGGTGTTGGGATTCTGAAGGCAACGCAACCGAAAAAGTTTCCAGAGCATTAGCCGGTGAAAATCACACCCCGTTTTCAAGAATTCACGTAGCCGCTTATTGCGATATATACGATGCTAAAAGAATACCTGAACTATTTTTTAACACACTTTACCATATTCAGCATACAGGTGATAATTTTGCATTTTATTCCGAGGCAGATTGTTTTCCGCACACACGATTTTTTGCTTCTGCAAAAAAAATGAAAGCACATCTTGGTATCGGTTTATCATATGGAATGGATGGTATTTTATGCTACCTCCATCAACTGCTTGATGATTTAACAGAAGAAGATGCTTATACAAAAGCATATGCCCGTGAAATGACACGCTATGAAGAAATTAAAAAAAATGCAAAACTGTGCAACCTTCACGGAGTTGAGATTTGTTACGACCCATGTTTAAACACACTCGACAGCAATGATTTTAACAAACCCTTATGGATAAGAACCCTCGGCCTTTTTGGTATTCCTTATATTTCAAAAGAGTCTGAAATTGCATTCTGGGACAGAAAGCAAGCAAAATTTTACAGCGATGATGATATTTTGAAGCAGTTATCCAAAGGCTTATTCCTTGACGGAGATGCTGCAAAAGTTTTATGTGAAAGAGGCTTTGGCAAATATATAGGCGTAAAATTAGGTGATGATGTGGCATCGGGGAAATTAGGCTTTGATTTGGCTGCACGAGAAGTAATAAAGCCGCCATTCGATACATTAAACAAAGGTAAACATATGCCAAGTGCTCATATGTTTGCAATGGGCAGAAATGGAAAACTTCTGCGCATGGAAATCACCGATGAAAATTGTGAAGTTATCAGCGAAATGTACAACTTCAAGCGTGAATGTATATGTCCTGCTATGGTACGATTTGAAAATTCCCTCGGCGGAAGAGTTGTTACCATGGGAATGACTCTTGAAAATAATATATCCCAATCTTTGTTTAACTACAGACGCAGAACACTTATTCAGCACTTAATCAAATGGTGCAGCGATTCTTATATTTTTGTTGAAAATGAACCTAATATACATACCATAGTAAACGTCGCTAAAAATCCCAAAAACAGCGGTTTTGAATTGATGATTACCCTTGTAAATTTAGGCGAAGATGACGCTGAAAACACAAAGTTACACCTGCCTAAGCAGTGGGAAAAACTCTCTGAATTCTTCTTTATCAACCGAAAAGGCGAAAGGGAAAAACTTGACTGCACAAAAAAAGTTAACGAGCTTATAATTAACACACCTCTTACCTATTGCGAGCCTTTATACATAATTGCAAAATAAGCTTACAAAACTTCAGAATGATATGCTGAGATTTACCGCCGCACACGCAAAAACGGACATCACTTTCGTGAATGTCCGTTTTTATAAATCCTTTTTATTCTTAATTTACAACCTTAAAAATCATTTGTGCGTTTCCTGCACCTGAACCATAAGCTGCAATTGCATAAACCTTGTCACCGAAATAATAATCGGAAATTGATGCATTGGCAGTCGTTTTTGCTGTTGCATTAATAATGCCCTTTGCTCTCGGTGAAAATACTTGATACGATGGGTTTTCAGGAGTACCGACATTAATTCTCATAAGTGCATTTTCAGCATCTACTTTTACAACAGTTCCAACCATAATAATGTATTTATTGTTTGACACAGTTTTATATATATCGTGTAATCCGGGCTCATAAGCAATTCTCGAAGTTCCTCTTTCGATACCGGGAAGGAATTCCCATTTTGTAATCTTATCCTTGGAAATAGAAATTTTTATAATGTCACCAACAACAAAATCTGTACCGCCCTTTACTGCATCTTCATACTGCTCATCGGTAATTAGATAACTTGCCTTCTGGCAAACACCATTACCCTTTGATCGAAGGTTAACAAACTGCATACCCATTACTCTATAGCCGAATTCATTTTTGTCCTTGTCAATAATAACACGTCTCAGATTATCAACATGGAGCCATGTCTCAGTATCATCGGAAGTATTCTCTATTTCAACTTCACCATGAATCGCAACCACACTCAGATGGTTCCATTCATCAGGGCTATACATTATCATATTATTCGTAACACCGTAGGTCAGCGAACTCGGCGTAATAAGCTTATACTTATCCTCTCTGTCCTTATCCTCAGGTATTACAAAAATAGGTGTTGTTGCTTTAAAATAATACGGGATAGTTCCGCTATCACTATAAAGTCCCCACTTATCAAAGCTTGCCATTACTCCTATGGGCCCGTCATTATTTTCTTTAACACGTGCAATATCATCCGTTCTTTCAGCCTCATTATTCTCCGAAATTACTGTATCAAGATAATTACATAATCCTTCGTTTGTAGTCTTGTATCTGATAAGCTCACCAATAACTGTGTTTGCATTTGCAACTATAAAGTCTGATACCACCTGCTTACTCTTTCCGGGTATACCATCAAGAGTAACCTTATCTGTAAAAGTTAAATCAAGCCATTCGCCCGACTGGGCAAATATTCTGATAGTTGCTTCAGGATCAATGCTTGTTCTTGAAAGACTTGCAGATTTCAAATATGCATACTGATATTCCTGCCCTGTAGTATAGCCTGCAACAATACCCCCAACTACATAAACAGTTACCTTATTACCAAGCTCGGGCATTCTGAGCTTATCATTATAAGAAAGTGTTTCATCACCTACACATTCATCAATACGGTTTAACATATTTTTTGAAATTCTGTAGCTCTTTCCGCCAACTCCAACGATATTATCATATACCATTGTAATCTCGCCTGAAGCAGTTTCCTTTGATGCAACAATTTCGGTATATCCTGTATCAACGCACTGAAGTACTCTGACAGCTCTTCCTACTGGAATTTTTGTATAGTCAGCCAATGCATAATCAACGTAAATTCTGTTATTCTTCTTGTCGTTAATCTGAATATATCTGTTGCCGTTATGAAGCATACCGTTTTTGATGCCTATTCTGTGATTTATCGTGTCAATATAATCTGTCATGTAATAGTCATACTTAAATATTACTGCAGTATCATAACCTCCACTCTTTTCAGAAGCAACAAGTCTTATTTTACCCTCGTTTGTTTTAAAATTACTCATCTCGGCAATACTTTCAAGACTTTTACCGTTTTCAACAATAAATTTAAAACCGTCTACAGAAACTTCATACTCTGTTCCTTCTGCATCAATATAAAAGATATCGTTACCTTTGATATCTATAATATCATTAAAATCAATTTCAAGTATTGCATTATCTTCTTGGGGAGCAATATACACAAGGTTGTATTCATTAATCACATCATCGTAAAACGCATACGCAGTAACAAATGTTCCGAAATATTCATCAACATTCATATCTGCAGTATTGATATTAGTTCTTTCAATCTGAATATAACCATCTCTTACCAAAGCACCGCCATATACCGAAAGATCCGGAATTGCATTTACAAAACCGCTTACATCATAAATACCGTGAACAGAATTTAAAATTGTTTTTCCTTCGGAAACAACATAATTGTAACCAAAATCTGTATATTCAATAACGCACATATCAAGAGTAATTGCTTTACTAATAAGCCTTGCAAGTTCACCTCTTGTGATAAATTCATTTATGTTTTCCGGCTTTTGGGAAACAAGTCCTATATCTGACGCAACGATTAAAATTGACTCGGGTGTATTACCAAACTCGGCACATCTATAGTAATAGCCTGTTGCATGGAGAATATATTCAAATACATCCTTATATGTAACCTTGTTGTCATCAGGGTCCTTCTCATAAACCTTCAAAAGAGCATTCTCACTGCCAAGCTTTACCTTTGACATTATAATCGAAAACTCGGTCATTGTAAGAAGTGCATCCTTTGATTTGGTTGCATCGTCCCATACGCCGATTGAATCTAAAAACTCAATTTTCTTAACGTCAGGATCTTCACCTACAATCACTTCACCTTCACCGGCAAAATTACCAACATCAAATTTGAAAATATCATCAATAATATCCTTTGCAGGGATTTCGGTAACAGCAAGTGCCGAGCCCGATGATAAAATAAGTGCAAATACAAGCAATACGCTTAAAAGTCTGTTAATTTTTCTCATCTGTTACTCCCCCTCTATCCATGATATTATTCTTGTAAGCATTGTAGCTGCCTGAGCCTTTGTTACATTCTCCTGCGGAGCAAATCTGTCCTCAGATACACCAATCATCATCTGAATACTGTATATTGAATTTACATATGGAAGTGCCCAATCTGAAATGTCATCATAATCTGCAAATGCAGCTGCAGGATTTCCTGTTTCTTCAACAAGCTTATTAGCATTTTTGAGAGATATGTAAAGTATCTTACACATTTCTTCACGGGAAATGCTGTCACCGGGTCTGAATGTTGTATCTTTTGAAATCGTGCCGTTATCTACCATTGTCTGGAGCATACCTGCAAACTCGCCGTCAGCAACATCCTCAAACAGTCCCGAATATTCACTTTTTTCAAGCTTTAATGTCTTAAAGAGGAATGTTAACATATCCTCTCTGTTAACAAGTTCATCGGGATTATACTTACCATTTTCATCGGCAGTCATAACGCCCCGTTCCTCCATTGCCTTAATGTAACTTTCACCCCAGTGTCCTTTAAGGTCCGAAGCCACATTTTTGTTGTCTTCCAAAGATTCTGTTTCTGTTACATAGTTCTTATCATTAATTGATGTAACACCGCCTGCGATAGCACTGCTTCCACCGCCACTACCGCCTCCGCCGAATGTATTACCTGTGGTTGCGCCCTGCATACCGTTTACAACCACGGATACAGATACACTCTTACCTGCTGAAGGTGTAGTATCACCTACAGGTGTGACTGTAAATATAACTGTTTTAACGCCATTGAATTTTGCAACATAGCTTGCTTCTGTTGAAACTACTTTGCCGTCAACCGTCCATTTGTAAATTGACTCAAGTTCTCTTGCACCATGTTCGTGATAGTATGTGTAAATACCTATAAGTCTGTCTCCTTCAACCTTCACAGCGACATCTCTTGCTTCCGGAGCAGTAGGTCCTTTAAACACTTTGCCAAATGTTTCTACACCGTTATGGGGAGCGGTATTTGATTTAGGAGTTACCCCAAACTTAATAAACTTATCTGTTAAATCTGATGTTAAAACAAGTGACTGTGAGTTAGCACCCGGAATAGCAGTAAATGTTCCGTTTTCTGTGTATGAAACATACCATTTAAAGGTTGTTGTACCCTCTTCATCTTTATTAACATCATAGTAATCGTATGTACCGTTTATGGTTCCGTCAATCTTGAAATCGCCGCTCACCATAACATTATGCGCTTCGGGAGCCGTAGCCTGAGCAAGTACACCCGAATAAACCGTCTTGCCTACACTTGTTGCAGTTTTCGGTGTTACCGAGAACTTAATGAACTTATCAGCATATGCAGAAGTAACAACATAATTAAATGATGTTGCACCCGGAATAGGCTTGTATCTTCCGTCAAGAGTATCAGCATATACCCACTGCAGGTCAGATTTATCAGCTTCTCCCTCTATCTGATAAAAATCATAAGAACCTGTAAGTGTTGCACCTGTGTAAACCGTACCCGTTGCATCAACATTTCTTGCCTGGGGAGATTTGTTGCTGTTTGGCAAAAGCTCAATCTCAATTGTTTTTACAAACTCACTCTGTGCAGGGGTAGGTGTATAATTAATTGTTACACCCGTGCTTGTAGTTTCTGTGCAGTTAAAATTAGGTGTGCATACAATATCTACGTTAATTTTGCCCACAACTGCACTTGAGTTAACAACAAGCTTGTTATTCTTAACTTCAACACCTGCTACATCGTCGGGGATTCTTACTTCCACCGTTTGTCCCTCAAGACCGTCCTGCTCGCCGAACTGATTACAAACAATCGCATTTCCATTGGAATCGGTATCAAGAATATCAACACGAATATTTTCTTCATTCTCTAACGGAATTGTTATCGGTGCGAGTGTTTTTGTTTTAATATCGGATATCATAAGTTCACCGATATAAAAATTATCGGCATACGCCTCTGCATTACTCCAATTACCCCAGTTTATAACACCTATTTTCCATGAACCGCTTGTTCCTGTAACAAATGTGGTTGAAACTCTCACCCATTTATCACCGTTAAGTGTTGTCTTTTGTGTATCACGGAAAGGTCTGTAAGCATTTCCGTCACCTGAAGGTGCACCTGTTAAACCTTCCCAACCTGACCAGCTTCCCTCGCTGTTTGCCGACTTAAGCATAGCAGATACGATATATGCCTTATTTGCTTCAATGGGTACAGCTTGACCAAAACTATCATTTATATCTACTCTCGGATGAATATGAAGTCCGTAGTTTCCTTCATATACTCCATCAGGGTTTGTTGTTTTATCAACAATGGTAATACCTCTGTAGCCCTCTCTTTCATTTGCCGTAAATGGTGCAGTCTCACCGCTTTCAAGACCTGAATTTACAAAGAGGTTTGATGCAGTAATCATATCTGCAACAGGGCCTATTGCATCGCTTACGATAGTATCACCTGTTTCACGGAAAAGTGAATTATTTTTAGGTGTAACTTTAAACTTAATGAACTTACCGTTAAGTTCTTCTGTAACTTTAATGGTTTTTTTTCCAGTTGCGAACGGCTGGGTATAATCTTCGAAATCTGTCGCAGAACCTACATACCATAAAATCTCGGTATCTTCTTCAATATCTCCGTCAGCGTCATAATAGTCATATTCAGCTGAAAGAGTGCTGTCTATCATAGCACCAGGTTTATCAAATCTCGGATTTGATGCAACCGGCTTTGATAAAGGTGTAACCGTAACACCGCATTTTGTTTCAACACCTGTTTTTTCAACACCTTCAACCACACACTTAGGTGTAACTGAATATGTAATTGTTGAATCAACATAATCATTTGTTACTGTGAATGTTTTGCCTGTCTGCCCACTGATAACAGTTGTATTACCCTGTTCATCAACGGTATACCAGGTAAATACCGATGTACCTTCAACCGAACCTTCTGGCATTAAATCGTAATCAGCCTCAAGCTCTGTTCCGGGAGCAAGCACACCTTTGATTGCAAGATTAACTACCGCACATGCTGGTGCTTCAACAGAAATTACCTCGTCAGGCTCCCATATGTATTTCATATCAGCAAGTAAAGCCGCCTTGTCAATCTTAATCTTATATATGTTTCCTGCAGGAAAATCTGTCTCAGATGTAAATGTTAATATTTTTTTTGCAACGTCATAATTTTTAGCTAAAGTAGTAACCTCTGTTATACCGTTAGCTTCATATAATTTAATATATTCAGCAATTTCTTCGTCAAGAGCATCGTTAGATGTAAGTTTAACATTGATGCTTCTTAAATCAACTGTTGTCTCTGCACCTGTAACCTTAATACCTTCCTTCCAAACCTTGAAATAGTCAACATAAACCTTACCGCAGCTTCTGGTTTTAAATGCAAAGTTTTGTATTACATCCTCAATCCAGTTCATACCGGTTACTGTTCCTCCGTTCACTCCCCAGGTTGAATTATCGGGGAAGTCTATATCAAAGCCAAGCTTTTTAACAACCTCTGTGCCGTTTTCATCATATATATAGAAATCAACTGTGTTGCCTGTTGCGGTATGATTTGCTCCTGGTGTGCCGCCGTGAAACACAAGCTTATATGTATACCAATTGTCGGTCGCACCTGTTACAACCTTGCTGTTACCATCCTTTCCGATGGATCCACCAAAGCCGTAAGGATAACTGTAATAATTATTATTAGTATCAAAGCTGTTACCGTTAAAAAGACTCACATCGCCCTTCTGGTTCAGAAAAAGAGTTCCCCACAAAAGGTTGTACTCAGGCGTGTTCATATTTTCAACCACTCTGTCCTCGAGATTATATTTTAAAAACAATCTTGTATCGTTTCCGCCCTGTGATGCCAGCTTAATCTTTGTTTCAAGAACCACCGTAACATCTGATGAAAGAGGAATATTTCCGCCCGGCATTGGACGCTTGATAAAGTCCCCTGTCCAGTTAGTGCTTGTTGTTTCATACAAAAGTGCATAGTTGCCGCCACCGATATCGGTTGTTGTAATGCTACCGTAATTGGAGGCTGAATTCTTATGCTGTACCCAGCCGCCAACGTCACCACTTGCAAACTGGTCGTTTATTAAAAGATACTTTTCTGCTGTTTCCGTATTTGCCACTGCAGGCATTGAAAATATCGATAATGCCATAGCCACACTGCAAATAATTGATGTTAATTTTTTAAGTTTCATATTAAACCTCCTTTGTATAGGTTTTATGATTTTAGTTTTTGCTTTTTTCTCCTCGTCAGAGCGAGGCTGTCATTGTTAGTTTATCTTACTGTTCAATTCCTATAGCCTTAAGAAAATCTGCATTAAAGCCTGTAAAGTCGAATGCACCACCTGCAGTTGTCACACTTGATGTTATGCTCGCCTTAGTAGTAGGCATATTGGTAAGACTGCCATTTTTTTCAATAGTAAACTGCGTATTCTCATTTGACCATGTACCATTTACTGTGTCGCTATTTGATGCCGCAGTAAAGTTGTTCTTAAATTCCAACCCCCTTGACCAGAGTAAATCGTGGTTATAATCTGTCATATCTTCATTAAATAACTCTAATGCATATTTTGAATTTTTCCATGCATCATTATTAAGAAGTGTTTTTACATCATCAATCTGAGTAGTGTAATCATTAGCATTACCGCTTGATTCACTACCGCTTACAGGAAACTTAAGCTTTCCGAATATATTATTGTTAATCTTATGCTCGCGTCCCTTGTTAAGTCTTACACCATGACCATCAATATCATAGAAGATATTGCCGTAAACTTCAAAGTCAGCTGTGTGGTCATCTAAGAAGATACCGCCGATTTCAGAATCTCCGGTACCTACTGCTGTTGAATGGAGATCGTGAATAAAGTTAAAGTTAATTCTGTTATCTCTTGATGTCCATGAACGTCCGTAATAGATAGCCCCCATATCGTCCGCTTCTTTAAGAACCTTTGAAATATCATTGTAGCTAATTTCATTATCAACGCCCGAAAGTCTCATTGCAAGATGCTCACCGTCAGAAATTATGTTGTATGAAGCTATGTTACCCATACCCGAAACGCCAATTGCAGCTGTGTATGTTTTGTTAAGTCTTGAGAAGTTTGTAATAGTGTTGTTAAGTGCCTTGCTGTTGCCGGGTGTAAGAGTATCCAAACTTCCGCCGTCAAGTAAAATACCGCCGTTTACATCATGAATGTAGCAGTTTGAAATAACAGAATTTGTACCGCTAAGTGTAACAGCTCTATCTCCCGTACCTGAAATATCACAGTTTTCGATTTTTACATTGTTACCCTTTGCATTGACAGCACTTCCTCTTGATGCACCGATTACAAGGTCTTTAAGAGTAACATTTGAAGCTGTAATATTAAATATTGCTCCACTGTGAAGCGATAATGTTATTTCGTCTGTTGCTTCTGCACCGGCGGGCTTATAGAAATACATAAGTCCTGTTTTTCTGTCAATAAAATATTCGCCGGGCTGAGATATTTCCTCTAAGAGGTTATAAACATAAAATCTCTGACCTGTCTTTAAGCCGTAGTGGCTAGGATATTTTGATGTTATAACACCTGTTGTTTCATCAATATCTTTAACTGCAACAGCCTGTGTTGCCCAGTCATGCACCCAGAAACCAAACATATATGCCTGGTCTGCTCCTGCCCAGTTTTCAGCTCTGTCAAGAGTTACTGTAAATGGGTCGTCAACACGAAAGTTTTGTTCAACATAATCAACATTATTCTTTTTGTCATTCATCCAGTTTCTTGTGATTGAACGCTTGGTATATTTATTACCACCGCTTAAGTCAAAGCTTTCACTTGAAGATGTAGTTGTTGTGCCGAGCACCTCTACTTCACCAATTGTCGCATAAGGATTAGTTGCATCAACATCAGGATATCTTGCAAGTGTTAAAGGCTTGCCTTTAAAGAACAGCTCTGATGTTGGTGAAGTGGACTCTTCAACATTGTACTTTTTTCCGTTTGCCATTGTAATAGCGCTCGAACCGTCACCCTGCTTTAGTGTACAGAAATATGAATATGTACCTATAAGATTCATATCAGGAATTTTTAAACCTGCAGGAAGCTTTTCATTAAGATTTATAACATATAAGTTATCTTTTAATGCTTTAACAGCCTCTTCGCCCTGATGTGCAAGTCTGTCAAATACCGCATTGGCATCAACTGTATCATTCACAAGTGTAGCCTCGCTTATTTCAAATGCAACACCGTTGATAAACTGTGCTTTACCTGCATTTTCAGCTCTTACGGTTAAGCTGTCTGCTGTAAGCTTCGAACCAATTGAAATTGTTTGTCCTGTAAGCTCATAAGTGCCGTCTGCAACTATAACCTCAGATGTTGAATACCCTCTCGTCTTTGCATCATTTGCAAGCTCGACTGCTCTGTTTAGAGTTGCAACAGGGGTACTTTCGTACCCCATATTGCTATCGTTTCCGTAAGTTGCCATATAAATGGTATTAACCTTAGGATTAATTTGTGTTTCCTTACATACCGGAGCCATATTTGCATTCCAAACAAATGCTTTTATAACAAGTCCCGTCTTTGTGTAGTCAACCGCAATTTCGTCAAGTGTTAACGGTTCAACTGTAGCACCTTCAACAGTTACCTTCTTAAACTGATTGTGTTTAAGTATGCCGCCTTCATATACAGCTGCGATTATATAATAATCCGCTTTTGCAGCATCCTTTGTCTGAATTGTAAATGTTGGTGTAACCTTTGTAACGGTTTCATCAATTGATGTAACCTCTGTAGTACCGCTCATAAACTTAGCTGTTGCAGTTTCTTTACCCTCTGTGATGTTGTAAAGCTTAATATCATCAATATCAAATACTTCATCATTAGTTAATTCAATAGTGGCTTCAGGTCTGAATCTAACTGTAATATCATCAATTGAATGCATTACCTGAGGCTGAGTTTCGTTATAATCATAGAAATTGAACCACCATGCTGCAAGAGGCTGATTTTCTTTTGAGCCTACAAGAGCGCCTGCTTCATCGTAAATATATGTGCTTGCAGTACCCTTTGAGTTATAGTAAATAGTTTTAATTGTGTACCACTTTTCTACATCATAAGTTGTAATCGTCTCTGCATTACCCTGTCTCTGTTCTGAACCGTCGCCCTGGTCTCTGAAATCTTTATATGCAACGCCAAGGTTACCCTTGTTCATAACAGCTGCAACTCTTGTGTTCCATCCGATTTCACCATAAGCGTTAACCGCTTTGTCACCCTCGTCAGGATTGTTGAACTTAATAAGCTTTCTTACGTTATTAGCACTTGTTCTCATCTTAACTTCAAATACAGTTGATGCCTTCATATCACGTACAAATGGAGTATCAAGAGTTTTTGAATAGTTAATCATTGTATCCATACTTGATGTTGAGAATTTGCCGTTTGCAGTAATTCTGAGGAACTTGTTGCCATTTTCTTCAACAATTGCCGCAGATCTGTTTGTGCCCTCTGCATTTTTATCAAATGCCCAGCTTGCATCTGCAAATTCACCCTCTGCAGCATCCTCAAAGTTCATATTAACGTTTTCACCATTTGCAACATTAACCGTAAATTCTGTCTGACCATCTATTTCATATCTCTGTGCTGCAAATGCATCTTTATTAAACTTAACTGTATAAGTTCCTTCTTGAAGCTCTGATTTCGGGTCAATTACAACCTTATTGGTGCCCTCAATATGTGTCTTTGTTACTTCAACAACATTTTCGCCATGGTAAAGATCAACTAAATCTGTAATATTTTCCGGTATGTTGTTACCTGTATTGATATATGCGCCGATGTCTGCATTTCCTTTAATCTTAACATCATAACCCGGCATTGCCGCAGCATCAATTGTTACCTTTGCATTTGACTGTTCATAAACCTTAATGTAGTCGATGTATAAATCGTCGTTTGTATCTCTGAAGAAGAAACCAAGTCTTTCTAATGCTTTAAATGCAGTTTCTGTTGTTCCTTTACCATAATTGGTTTCAACAACATCCTTGCTTCTTACCATTGACTTATCAGCAGCAATATACAGCTTGTTTTCATCTTCATCATAAACGGTTGTTGTCATTTTCTTGTTATATCCGTCAATCTTAACTTCAATATCAAGCCACTTTCCTGCAACACCGCCGGTATAGAAGTTATTTACAGCAGGATCCTGCATATCACCTGTACCGCTACCATTTAAACCATTGTATGGCTGAATACCTGTCGTTGTATGGATTGTGAAAATATTATACAGGTTATTACCAAGTGCACCTGCTGCTGCACCGTCATCTGCCATATTTTCAACAAAGTAAACTCTGCCGTTATCAGTTGCTCTCTTAATTCTTGCTTTAATAACTACATTTTTGTTTTCGGCATATTCAATACCTTCACCAATTTCTCTGGTAAGATATGAATAATCTCCGTTAGCCCAACCTGTATGAAAACCGTTAAACTTAAGGGCGTTACCTTCTGCGCCTTCCGCATTTTCATCTGTTGTGCCGTTAACAATGGTAAGTGTACCCTTATCGGTACCATCATTTACAGCGCCTAAATACCATCCTTCTGCATTTTCTGTCTCGCCAAGGTCGAGTCCGTCAAATGTGTTGTTCACAACTAAACCTTCAGAACGTGCACCTCTTGCGGTAAGTGTAAATGATTTTGTGCTGTCAACATATTTAACATAATCATTGTCTGCAAATGTAACTGTTACTGTGTCGCCTTCTTCAACTTCACCCTCTGCAGGTGTAATTGTAAGAATTCCGTCCTTATATGACTTTTCAGCCTCAACACTTACAGTAGCTGTATCGATAATAGCATTTGATACCTCTTCACCATTTGCCGCAGTTACCTTAAATTCAATCGGCTTGCCTGCTTCAAATGTCTTACCCTCAATTGTATTTACACGAACATTTGTTGCAACCTTTTCATAAGCTCTGATATAATCAACATAAAGCTTATTACCCGTATCAACCCAACTTTGAATTCTTGGTACAAATGAAAGGCTGTCAAATGAAGTAAATCCTGTTTCAGGTGCACCGGCATTGGCTAGAGCTTCTTCCTCATCAATTATTGTATAGGTTACTGTATCAGACTCTACACCGTTTATGGTTGCTTTTGCAGTTGCTGTTTTATTTTTTCCATTAATTTCAATTGTAACATAAACGTCCTGATTTGCAAGGTTAGTGAGACTACCTGCATCACCGGCTGAAAGAAGTGGATCTGTTACTGTATGGTCACCCTGACCTGATGCCTTAATTCGACCCTTTGTATGATATGAATCACCACGGAGTACACCGATTGTATACCAGTTTTTGTCGTGCTCCTTACCTGTTATTTCGGTAAACGTTGCTTTATTTGGTCTGTTAAGCTTAAGCTGTGTACGATGTGCATTCGTCGTACCTGTATGTCTTATTTTTGCTTCAATAACAATCTTTTGGTCATCATTATACTCAATTCCTGTAAACTCTTTTCTGAGAGAAGGTATGTCTGAACTGTCAATAACCTTAAGTAAATCAAGATACATTTCACCATTTTCAACACCATAGGTGTAGTCGGTTCCTTCGGTTCTGGTATTTTCACCCATAAACCAGCCTTCAAAATCGCCGGCAATCTCAAAATCATCATAGAAAATGTAATCTTTTTCTGTAACATGAATTGTCGCAGAAACTTCACCTTCATCAAATACATACATTGAAGGAATCGCTGTTGTGTCAAGTTTAATCTTATATGAGCTCTCTGTAAGAGTTCCTGCAGGTGTTAATGTAACCATCTTGTTTGTTTCATCAATTGTGTTTGTTGTTGTAACAACATTTGCACCATTATAAAGCTTAACTGCATCCTTAAATGATACATCGCCGTAAGGCACATCAAATGAAACCTCAATAGCCTCGCTCGGCTTTACTGTTTCGGGAACATTCATTGCAACATCTGTATATTCTTCATAAACCTTAATATAGTCGATGTATAATGTGTTTTCACCTCTCTGTCTGAAATCGAGTGTGCTTAATCTGTCCTCAACCCAAGCAGCCTTATCATTCTCTGTTACATAAGTTTTTCCGTCATAGTACCACTTTGAATTTTCAGGGAAGTCAATGCTCATATCATAAGCTTCACCAATTAAAGACCCATCATCCTTGGTTATAATATAATCTGCAATATTTTTACCTTCAGAAGTTCTGCTTATAATTACTTTAGCGTTATACCATTCATCTGCTCCAATTTTGGTTGAAAAATCGTTATTTTTAACATAATTATAATATGTACCGTTAGTTTCATCGTTTGATGAAGCCCAACCGTTAGTACCTGTAAGTGTACCTTTATTATTTTTTATAAGCGTACCCCAGTCGAAGTTGTATTCTGCAGTACTGTGGTCTGTCATATTATACTTTAAGAATGAACGACCTGAACCGCTGGTCGAAGTTGTTCCGCCTTCTGCAGTAACAACACCACTTGACTGCTTCATTCTTGCTTCAATTACAACGTCTGTTCCTTTCTCAAACATAACTGCGCTGCCGTCAGCTCTTGTAATTGCTTTTGAAATGTGGGTATTAAACCATAAGGTATCAGTGGACCAATCAACTCCTGTTACTGAATACTTAAGAGCATAGTTGCCCGTACCGTTACCGTCAGCATCTTTAATTTCCTCTGTTGTAACAAGGTTAACATCATCAGGAGACTGATAACCTTTATTCTTAATAAGCTCCCATCCGTCTAAATCATCATTTGCGCCGAAATCGTCATTAATTAAATATGTGATTCCTGTGCCTGCACCTCCTGTAGGTGCCTGTGCTTCTCCTTCCGTTGCAAAAACAGGAAGAAGCTGCATAATCATACAAATTGCAATAATTATGCTTAATAATTTTTTAATCTTCATAATTCAAAATCCTTTCTTCTTATATTTTTAATTTATGTTAAAATATATTGTTCAAAAAGGGGGCCTTGCTTGGAGTAAAATATATAATTTGGAAAGAGATGTTATATAATTTAAAAGCCAAACAAGGCATTTGGAGTAATAACTGTGTATATTAAATATACACGAAGTAAAGCTAATTAATAAACACCGAGCTGTGTATCAATATATCTTAATAATCCATCGTCAACCACATCTGTGAAAAGTGCGTCAATATCACTTATAACAACAGTTTTGTTATACTGGTTAAGCTTCTTTTCAAACAGATTTGCAAGGTCTTCTGCTGAAATATAGTTAGTGTAATCAATATTTACAATCGGGTTTGCAAGAGCATATTCAGTGCCATTTGCAAAAATACTATCTTTTGCACCATCTTTAAAGTTAACCTGCTTAACGCCTGTTGCAATTGTTATTTCTTTTGTTGCTTCGTCAAACGCAAGCTCTCCACCAACTGCTGCAATTGCACTGCGAAGCGGAATATAAACCTTTCCGTTTTCAATAATGGCTCCGTTTTTCTCTCCCTTTATTCTCTCACCGTTTACGAATGTATATGGGCTATCCGCCTGGAATACATAAGCATTTTTAATTCTTGCAATAGCTCTTTCGTTATACATTCCCATTCTTGTAAAGAGAATTGGCTGGAAGTCGGGGATTTTCTCATAAACCAGCGAGTCGGGATTTAGGAGATAGATTTTATCTTCCAGATTATAGAAGCCGGGGTCTGAACCAAACGAAACATTATTTTCAACAATTGCTGTTGCCGCCTGCTGAGCACCGATTCTTATATCAGCCGAATTAAAGCTTACGTTATTTTGTATCTGAATGTAGTTACCTACGTCAAACTCATTCTTTTCGGGATTAATCCTTGCCATTTCGGGATATTTCTTCTGCCAGATTTCACTTTGCCACGGAACACCTGCAAGTTCATTATTGAATGCATAGTAATACGTGTAGTTTGCATCTGTATTGGATGCACCGTATGCAAATGAACGATTTACGTTAACAATACCCTTCTGAACGTTTACAAAAACATTGTTGTTTATTGCATTATAGCTTCCTGCTCCCATCATACCGTAGCCTGTTATATCGGCAAACACGTTACCCGATACCTCTGCACACGCCCAGAAATCGTCAAAGAATATTGCGTGTACACCGTTTGAACCAAGGTCTGGACTTCCGATATCGTGGAAGTAGTTGTGAATAATTCTGTTACCACGCTGTGTAATTGCACGTCCGGTATAGATAGCACCCATATCGTCAGCAAAACGGCATGCATCATAAATTTCGTTATATGCGATTGTGTGGTCGTTACCCGAGAACTGGAATACCGTGTGGTCTGAACCGTGAATTTTGTTGTAAAGTGCCTTATTACCGCAGCCAGTCAAAGATACTGCAGAGCAATATGCATTTGAAATTCTTGAGTTTTCTTCAAAGTGACAATTTTCAACAACGTTGTTACCGGGTGTTAATGTTGCTCTGTCACCACCTGAAATAATTGCGCCGCCATCGCAGTCATAAATATAACAGTCATACATTCTGTTATCTGTACCTGATATATCTACTGCACGCCTGCCTGTGTAATGAACACTGCACTCTGCAAGCTCACAGTTTTTGGTATTACTGAAGGTTACTGCTCCATTTCTCATATAACCCATATCAATACCCTTGATTGTTATGTACTCCGCATCTGTCAATGTAATCATTTTCTTATCAAGAGTTGTATACATCGCAGAGCCAATACCCCCCTCCGGGGGATAGAGATAGAGCATACCCTCGTCTCTGTCAACAAAATATTCTCCCGGCATATCAATTTCTTCTATTAAGTTATATACATAGAAGTGCTGACCGTTATTAACCTGATATACGCTGGGGTATTTTGATGTAAGCGCATATTTTGATGTGTTAACCGATGCAAGAGGAACTGTCTGGTCTGCCCACGAATGGTAGAAGTAGCCATACATAAGAGCATCCTTTGCCTTTGTCCAGTTTACAACTCTTTCATCATCAACTGTTATTGTAAAGGGTGTTGTTTTTCTGTCCTTCTCTTCAATATAACCGGCTGTGCCTTTTTTATCATCATACCACATTCTTACATTTTCACCCGGCTCCAAAACTGTTTCAATATAGAGCCAGTCTTCGTTGGGGTATCTCGCTATTGTCATTGTTTTTCCGTCTATAACAAGCTCGGAAGCAACTGCTTCAGGAGGTTTCTTGCCGTGAATTTTATCCATATTGTAGTTGTATGAATATGCACCCGGAAAGGTTTGTTCGGGAAGCTCGGTATAACCCAGTGCGAACATATCAACGCCAACTATTTTTTCTCTTGCTTTTTTGTCAACTATTCTTTCAAGAACATCCTCATCTGTAACCTTTTTGAAAAGATCTGACGATAAAATTGCCGCACCCACAAACTTAACCTCTTCATCGGGGTAGTTCCTGTAGATTACAGGTGCGTCCTTGGTTCCTGAATCCTCTGCAGTAAGCTCAAAGGTTTTTTGAACCAGATATTCGCCACCTCTTATGTAAACAACCGCACCGCCTGCTCCGAGATTACCTGCCTTTTTAAGTTCACGGATTGTATCTCTTGCTTTTTCAAGTGATGCAAATGGCTTACTAATTGAGCCGTCGTTTGAATCACTGCCATCGGTAGCAACATATATTACTGTTTTGTCGTCCGATGCTAAAGCCACTATACCGAAACAAGATATTATAAGCATAACCGCAAGTACAACCACAAGAAGTCTTGTTAATTTCTGTTTCATATTTTACGCCCTCCTTAAATTTGTTTTATGAAAATATTTTTGTTACTTAATTTAATAATACCAATTTTGACACATATTTCAATGGAAATACATGTATAAATTATCCCAACGAAACACAAAAATTATCTTATATTTCAAGAATTGCTCCATTTGATTTTAATTTTTCTCTCAAAACATCGGTATCTAAAGTATGTGTATTTGTGTTTGTTTGCTTAGCTACCGCTATAGCCGAGCCTGCAGCTTCACCCATACAAGCACAAATCGGCATAATTCTTACAGATGCCTGTGCTTCGTGTGTAGCCGAAATGCAACGCCCTGCAACAAGCAAATTATCAAATTCTTTAGGAAGAAGAGATCTGTACGGTATAGAATAGTATTCTCCGTCTTTGAAAAAATAATGACTTGTTCCGCTTCCTTCGGGATTATGAATATCTATATCATAATTTCCTAAAGCGATGCCATCTTCAAATTTTGTGCAATCTTTTAATTCTTCTTCCGTTAAAATGTGTTCTCCACGCAATTTTCTGCTTTCTCGGATGCCAATGTCGGTGGCAATGGAAATAACAGTGCTGTTTTTAAATGCAGGTGAAACTTCCTTAAAAAAATTTACAATTTCAAAAATTTGTTCTCTTGCGATTTTTTCAGCTTTGCTGACATCAAAAGGATCTGTTGGATTTAATTTTACAATTCTTGTCGTATTCAAGTGCAGAATCCCTTCGCCAATACCACCCATAACCAGAATATCTTCTCTTGGGTTGGTTATTTCTCCCGATTGCTTCTTTTCACGATATAAATCCTGGATTTTCTTATATTCGGAAGAAAAAACACCCATATCCACACCGCTCATTCTAAAGCAGGTTGTCATAGGCTGACATAAATTATCGCCTTCACGACCAACCTGATAGTCACAGCCTGCCATATAAAACAGATTTCCGTCACCTGTTGTGTCAATAAAATAATCCGCCTTAAATTCTATCTTCCTACTGCCTGCGATGACCTTAATGCTTTTAAGTGACCTATCTTCCTTAACAGCATCATATAAAACGGTATGAAATAAAACATCCACTCCTGCCTGTGAAGTCAGCTCGTCAAGAATCAATTTAAAATACTCCGGACTGAAGTGTGTATCGTTTGCATTTAAATACTTTTCTTTCTGTTTATTCAGCATTTCTGCAAAAATGCCGCCTGAGAGGTATTTTTTCTCCTTTGTCTCCTTATCGGTTGTCCAATAGTGCATAAACGGATAAACAAATGAATTGGACATTGCGCCCCCAAGCGCACCTGATTTCTCTATTAAAAGAACGCTCATGCCGGCTCTTGCTGCAGCAACGCTTGCGCTTACACCGGAAAGACCGCCACCAACAACGATTAAATCATATTTTTTCATAATAACTCTCCTCTTTATAAATTAAGTAAAATGAGAGATACAACTCCCAATACGTAGCCGCAATATTGTGTTTTAGAAAACCTTTCCTCGTAAATGGCTATTCCTGCAGCAAATGTAAGTATAATTCCTCCTGCTGAAATACTTGGAAAAAGTATTGCACTGGGAATCTGTGCAGTTAATACCATAACAAAATAATTTACAATGCCGTTGGCAATTCCCACAGCAGCACCTACAGGCAAACTGAATTTCAAATCGGACAATGCCCTTTCTTTTGTTACAATCAACATAACAAAATGCCCCACAGCACACATAAAAAGTGCAACAATCATAAATTCACTTTTATATTCACCATTAAAATCAAATTGCTGAATTTTCTGAAACAGGGAGCAAAGTCCGTTTCCGGCAAAGGAAATCAAAATACTGATTATCCATCTCAGCGATACCTTTGAATGGTTTTTGTCCTTTTCTCTTATCATAAACAAGGATACGCACAAAAGTATAAACCCTATATAGCCTATAAGCTTTACAGGGTCTTTATAAACAAAAACTCCGTAAAAGGTAGGTATAATCAAAGAATATGATACAATAAGACTTGAAACGGAAAATGAACCATATTTAACCGCAAACAAAGTTCCTGCCGCTGCCGCCCCGTAAGATAAAGCAAACGCAACGGAATACGGGACAAAAGCCATATTAAAATCAAGTCTGAAATTTGCCATTACTGCAAAAAACAGCATAGCAACTACAGTTACAATAAATGAAAAGGTATAATTATACTGGTAGGAACTTTTAACCAGATAATGTTTTTTTGCGATGTTCTGAAATGCACATAAAAGCACAACAACGCAAAGCAGAATATAACTCATTTTAACCTCCGATTACTTACTAAGTTCAATAAAGAAATATTTATAAGTGCCAAGTTCATTTATGATAATTAGATTATTATTTTCAAGTTTTCCTAAGCAATATATAAATTCTGCCCTTTTATATGTATCTTACAAATATACTTCGAGCATAAAGCACCTATATTTTTGCCGTAAAGATACTTATATTCCTCTTTACCTCACAAGTATAGTATCTCATAAAACACACATAAAATCTTTAAAATTTTGGATTTCATATTGCACAAATCATACTTTTATGATAATATATAGGTGAAAATGTGACAGGAGGGATAATATGGAGTATAATAGTCTCTTTGATTTGATTACGTATCTGCAATATGGAACCAAATTACATATTGGGGTCCTCTTCTTTGGTACTTATGGAAATAAAAAGTGTATTTTACCCTTCGAACAAATAATTCATTCAAGCAAAATATGCGGTGAATTTAAGAGTCATACAAACGGTCTTGACAAATGCTGGCGATGCAGAAATATGGCAATCAAAAAGGCACATCGCACAAAAGCCCCTTTTGACGGCTTGTGTATCAATGGTGTATATGAATATACCCGACCTGTTGTAATAGGAAACGATGTGGCTTGCATCATTTTTATAGGCAATATTTTAGAGAAAACGAAAGGGTATGAAAAACTCAAGAAAAAATTAGATAGCAAGGATTACTTAATCAATAGTCTGGAAAGAAACTTTACATATGATAAATGCGATGTTGTAGGCTCCATACTTGAAACATATATTCGTACATTGTTGGAAAACATACCTTCGGAACATTCGAATAATTTTAATCCCCGTATCGAAAACATAAAAAATTATATTGAAACAAACCTTGAATATGATATAAAAATTTCGCAAGTTGCAAAGATTTTTCACTATAATGAACAGTATTTGGGTCGTCTTTTCAAAAAAGAAACTCAAATGAGTTTCAACAATTACATAAGCAAACAAAGAATTGAACGTGCAAAGCTTCTATTAAAAGAAACAGATGATTCTGTAATGAATATAGCACTTAAAGTAGGATTTAATAATGTTACATATTTTAATCGTGTATTTCAAAAACATTTAAAAAAGACACCGATGGAATTTCGTGCAAGCAAAGGTTTGGTTAACATACAATAAACTTTTATTCTGAGAATATTGAATTCTATCGGACTGTTCCCGATTTTCACTAAAGCTTTGTATATAAAGCCGAACACACAAAATTAATACCGGCATTCAGTTAAGGGAAAAGGAAAAGACCTTATCTGAATACCGGTATTTATATGTATTATTATAGAAACACTTCGTACATAAATTTTTTAAGTGCGTCTATCCGTTCTTGCATATTTCTGATAATTTCAAATAATATATATACTGTTTCCCATCTTATTTTAAATCAGGATTGTATACAAGCTTGCCGTTTGCGGGATATTCACCTGCAAGAACGTCAAGCGCCGCCATTGCGCACTCCTCTGCCTGACCTCCTATAATGTATCTTGGTGTGTGATTAAGTTCTTCCAATACATAGGGATTTCCAAAGTGCAGAACCGTCGAAACTCTGTTGGTATGTTGAAGTGCCTTAATAAGATTAATAATACGGTGTGTTAAATGTTCGGGACCTGTATATGCAAGTGCTTCGGAGAATGTTATAAACACAACATCATCATAGTCTACTGAGTTTTCGAGAAGTCTTGCATTCTGCATAGGTCCCGGGAACTGGTCAATCATATATACTTCAGAATTTGGGAAAAGTTCTTTTATTCTTGTTTCTATTTTCATTGGCTGATGCCAGTCAGTGCTGAATGTATCAACATCCATTTTCCCACCCTCTTTTAATTTAGTGCCGTTTCTTACTAAAACTGCAAAAAAGTGCTTTCCGTCACGGGAAATTGATACGGGGACATCATCATCCGTCTTTGCATAAATACAGTCCTTGTTTATGCTCCTGAAGGTTTTTACATCTTCATCCGTAAGAGATGTACACTTAGGCTCGGCTATTGTTTTTGCCTGTGTAGCAAGAACTCTTTTTACCGCCGCATCAAGAGCATCATCAGATATCATACCCTTTTCATAAGCCTCGGTTACTGCTTCAAAATCAGGCTTGTTATTCTGTCCCCAGTGGAGCATTAAATCAACACCTGCATTTACGCATAGCCCCTTTGATTCAACAAGTCCGTATTTACCTTTTATACCCATCATACAAAGAGCATCTGTTACAACAACACCGTTAAAGCCAACTTCTCTTATTATATCAATTACTTTTTCCGAAAGTGTTGCGGGATGATTGTCATCTATATTTACAAATCTTTTATGAGTTGTCATAAGTCCGTCAAGCAGCCCTTCTTCCATAAGACGCTTGTATGGATATAAGTCATAATCAAGAAGTTTTTCTTTAGTGTCATACGAAATAGCCTCGTTCATATGTGAGTCAATATCCGCAGGGTTTGAACCGCCGGGATAGTGCTTTGCAACAGTAAGTATTCCTGCATCGTGAAGTCCTTTTGCCATAGCAACCGAAAGTTCTGCTACCTTTTCCTTATCTGTACCAAGCGAACGAGTTGAGCCATCGCACAAGTCAACCACAGGGTCGCAAAGCATATTATAGCCCATTTTTCTTGCAGTTACACCAACACATTTTCCAAATGCATACGCATGCTCCTTTGTGCCTGCACAGGCAATCGCATTGTGCTTACCTACCATAAAGCCTTTTACACCGCTCTCAGCATCCTGCATTATGATAATTGGGTAGTCCGCAACTTCCTTTACTTTCTCAACAAGTCCCGGCATATCATCATCAACAAAACCCTGCTGAATCCATATTGCACCGAGAGAATGTTCTTTTATAAGATTTAAAATATATTCCTCATGCTCGGGATTTTTTCTTGTATTTATATTTGCTACAGATACCATACCAAGTTTTTGCTTTAAACTAAGTTCCTCAAATTTAAGGACTTTTAATTCCTTCATAACCATTCGCTCCTTATATTTGAAATAATCAAAATTGCTTTACAACAGTTTTTACCATTTTCAAAAAACGTCTGCTAATCATATATATTTTTCCTTTTATACATATACTTGGTTATTATTTTGTATTTTTTGTTCTCCTAATAACACAAAAGGAAAATGCATTAAAATTTTACTATCAATATTCCTCTTCCAAATCAAGATTGTAGTAAAATTTTCCGGTGGCAATACGTTCACCTGTCAAGACTTTAACAAGATTGTCTATAACCTCTTCATCAGCAGACACGTCACTTTCAAGAGGGTTTATATATACCAGCTCATCCTGAAAATACAAATCATACATTTTCGGCATACCAAATTGAATTATATATTTTTTATCTGCATCAATTCTTTTAACGGTCCATACCGTAGGCATACCGACATCTCCAGGGATAACAGGCAGAGAGCTTGCACCTGCAAATGTAAATAATATAAGGTCATACTTCTCTTGAAATTCTTTTGCAACAATTTCATTTTTCAGATATAGGTTTTCTTGAAAATCAACCTCAAAACCTTCCTCTTCAAGTCTTTTTACCAAAGGAACAAAATCTGTTTTTCCGCCACAGGTTACTCCCGCAACACATATTTTTTTAACCTTATTTTTATCAATAGGAAACATAGGTGGATTAAAAGTTTTTACAACAACACCTCTCTGCACAGCTTCTTTATGTACCTTTCTTACAAACTCTTCATCAAGACATTCTGTGTTTCTCTTTCTATCCAGAACCCCTGTGAATTTCTTTAATTCATAAATACGCTTTAATGCATCTTCTAATCTTGACATTGGGATTTCACCCTTTGACAGCTTTTCTGTAATAACATCAATCGCATCAAGGTTTGCAAATAAAATAACATCCGCACCAGCTTCAAAAGCTTCTACAGAAACTTTTAGAGTGTTGTTACATTCACATCCTCCCATAGTAATTGCATCAGTTACAACAACACCCTTAAACCCAAGCTTTTCTTTAAGGAGCTTCGTTGTAAGCTCATAAGATATTGTTGCAATCTCATATCTTCCGTTTTCTTTCCTGGTTGAATGTGCAGGGAATACTATATGACTTGTCATAATTGATGCAACGCCTGTGTCTATCAGTCTCTTATACACATAGCCGTGAGTTTTTTCCCATTCTTTTGTATCCATAAAATTCCTAGCTGTTGCCCAATGAAAATTAGTTGCCATTGAACCCATACCGGGAAAATGTTTTGTTGTTGCCGCAACTCCTGTACTTTGAATCCCCTTTATACACGCCGCTCCCATAGAGGCACTGACTTCGGGAATACTGCTGAATGAGTCATTTGCCATATGGGACATAGGATGTACCGGAAGGTCGCAGGACGGCTCTAAGCACCAGTCAATTCTGTTATGTATCATCTGCATTCCGAATGCTCTTCCGCATTTATATGCAAGCTCTTCGTCATTTGCGGCACCAATACGCATTTTACTTATATTGGCATTTACTCCGCCAAATCCCATTACCCCGTCTGCAACAACACCGATTGGGACTTCCCCCTTAAATCCCTCAAGAACCATATCAACATTTTTGGCTCCTGTCTTCTCATCCGCAATATAATCGGCACTGTCTACAAAAACAAAACCCAGTGGGTTTTTTTCACTATCTCCGCCATATTTCAAGAAATCCTTTGCTCTTGGTGCCATAAGCTGACACACTTTTTCTCTTAATGTTAAGTTGTCAAAAAACATAAAACTATAACCTCCTATAAAAAGACAGAAATGTAATTAACAATACATAATTTTCATTCTGAATATTAAATTTAAACCACGAAGAACTTGTTGCATCTTCTTTAAATTTTACACCTTCGATATTATACTTCAATAAAGAAACCCGATAGCCTGATTCAACATATTTAAGTGCATGATTATCATCTTCTCCTTCAACAGGAACCAATGTTATGTTTGCTGACTGTGAGCTTGTTTCTTTTGCCCTTCCTGTATAATCAAGACCACACTGTTCATTTAAAAAATTTGACTAGATTACATTTTTTGTAAGCTCATCTGCTGAAAAATATAATAAGTAACATAACTCTTCCTTTCAATCAATTAACGCAAAAGCACGATGATTAATTATTTACTTTATAATAACATATTACAATACATATAACTTGCAAAAATTATATGACAAATTGAAAAAATCATACATTTATGGCATAACATCAAGAAATTTATCATCAAAGCATCAACACAAACGCTATTTACCAAATATATTTTCACTATCTTTTGAGTAAAGAATAGTGATAAAGCACTTACTATAAGTTTAATTATGTATATATAATATCAATTTCGGTAAAATTCTATAAAAAACAACGATTCCATTATTTCCAATAAATAAATTTGCATTTTCGTAGAATGTATGTTATACTCCAATCAAATTCAATTCTCTGCTTTTTTACGATGTTTCGGCATCAAATTTGATGAGATTTTCGGATAGCATCAATAAAGCATCAAAAGGCATAAGGTTCAAAAGAGCAAGTAGCACAAACGGCTCAACAGTGGGAACAATTTGAACGGTCTTTTTAATTTGACATGGCCTCCAAAACCGCGTGCCGTGAGTTCAATTCTTACTGCCCCTGCCACATAAAAATGGCTTAAACACCACGTTTAAGCCATTTTTTGTGTTGTTAATTCTAAGGTGCGTGGTCCTTTGTGTCAATTAAAATTGCCCAAAATGAGCATCAATTTCCCATACGGTTGCATCTGTTTACAACCATTCCGTCTGCTACATCATCAATTTAGCATCATTTTATTGCAGTATTTTTGTCAATTTTGTTTATATAAAACAATTCTGCGAGAATATTTTTCAATTCTCGCAGATATTTTGAGTTTTATTAATTTTTCGTTTCTTTGTTTATGCCGTATCAAGATTTGATACCCCTGAGATTTTGTTCTCAGGGGTATCTGTTCTTTTATAATTCAAGCATAACTGTAACAATTTCAAAGTTCTTTATAGGAATGGTTACTGTGTTATTTGCAACATCAAGCTCTGATTCGACATTTTCAAGCAGGTCGCATATATATGCTTTCTTTACATCAAAACCAAATGTAAGATTTGCAGTTGTTGTCATATTGTGGCAATCAAACATTCTTAATATGATGTTATTATTATTTTCTGCTTTTTTAACTGTTTCAACAATAACATTTTTCTTATCACAGTTTACAAGTGAAAAGCTTTCAGGAAGTGTTCCGTTTGTTTTATCCTTTTTGATAGCTGTCATTTTCTGATTTAAGGAATATGCCTGCTCAATTGTATCTGAATCTGTTACTCTTCCCTGATGCGGATAAATGGAGTATGTAAAATTATGTATGCATTTATCTGCATCGGGGTCAGGGTCGGTTGCACATTTAAGTATTGTAAGCCCTACAACATTTTCCTCGCAGGAATATGCATATTTACAGTCATTTAAGAAGCTTACACCGTAGCCGTTGTCGGATATATCCACCCATTTATGCATACACATTTCAAACTGTGCTTCGTCCCAGCTTCTGTTTTTATGAGTTGGTCTTTCAACATTACCAAACTGAATGTCTGCTGTTACCTTATCTGCAAATACATTTACAGGGAAAAGTGTTTTTAATATAAGATGCTCTTCCTTCCAGTCAATTTCAGTTTCAAAATCAATTCTTGGTATATTGTCGTAAACAATAATATTCTGCTTAATTGTAGAATTCATAAAGCTTTTAGTTACTGTTAAACCTTTTTTTGCTCCATTTTCATAAGGCAAAATACTTACAACATCATTAACATAATAAGGCTTTTGCTTATAGTAATGTGTAAGCTCCCAGGCATCGTAGAATTTTGGTCTGTCCTCATATGCAACAAAGGTGTTTCCTGTACCTGTAAGAACTTCTCTTAAATTTTCCTTATCAAATATTGAAGAAATATTACCTTTTTCATCAAGGACAATATCAAAATATTTATTTGAAATTCCGTTTTCCGAAACTGTTGCAGTATTTGAAAAATCAAGCGTTTCGACAACCTTGTATCCATGAGACGGAATATCCTTAGCATAAGCAAAGCTTTCATCTGCTTCTACAATACCGTCTGCAACAAATGAGTGGGGATTGAAAACTACATATCCGTCATTTGATTTAATATTGGGTACGATACTTTCAAAAACGTAATCTTCAACATCTTCACAGATTTCTTTTACCTGATTATATCCTATTTCCGCAACATCTGTAACTTCCTTTGTACAGCTTCCGGGAATAATGTCGTGGAACTGATTAAGAAGCATATTTTTCCATGCAGTATCAAAATCATTCTGTGGGTATGTTCCGTTATTTAAAACCATATTTAAAACAGAAAGCTGTTCTGCATCAGAAAGTAAAAACTCGCATTCGCGGTTAGCTTTTTTAGTTTTTGCAACGGATGTATATGTACCTCTGTGATACTGAAGGTATAACTCTCCTGACCATTTTGGAGTTCTACCGAATTTTTCACAGGATTTGTCAAAGTTCTCCTGAGCTTTATTAAGAAAATCATCAAGGGTATTCATTTTTGTTTTAGGTATACCCGGTATACCCTTTGCAAATCTTCTTTGACGCTCAAGCATCTGATAGGTAGGACCGCCTCCCCCATCGCCAAAACCGAAGGTGTGGAGTGTTTCGTCATTATATTCTTTATTTCTGTAAACATCCCAGGTGCTTTTAATCTCTCTTGAATCGAGATTTCCGTTAAGCATAACAAAGATTCTTGATTTATCGGGGTTTACAAAATCCTGATTGGTAAGAAATTGTGTGAATATTTCAGTTCCGTCAATACCCTTCCAGTAAAATGTATCGTTAGGCATTCTGTCCGTATCATTCCAGCTTATTTTACCCGTAACAAAACGGTCAACACCTGCTTTTTTAAGTATCTGGGGAAGTGCAGCAGAATAACCGAAAACATCAGGTATCCAAAGTGTTCGGCTGTTGACACCAAACTCTTCATTAAAATATCTTTTTCCGTATACAAGATGACGTACAAAGCTTTCACCCGACGGTAAATTTCCGTCAGCTTCAAGCCACATTGCACCATCTACTTCCCACCGGCCTTCTTTTACACGCTGTTTTATCTCTTCGTATTTTTCAGGTGCCTGCTCTTTTATAAATTCATACATCTGTGGCGACGTCATCATAAATATGTATTCATGATAGTGCCTCATAAGATAAAGTACTGTCGAATAGCTTCTCTGCACCTTTTCTACAGTTTGTCTTACAGGCCAACGCCATGCAACATCAATATGAGAATGACCAAGACAGTTAACAGTAATATCTGTTTTACCGCAGGCTTTACCATAAAATTCTTCATCAAGATATTTTATTGCTTTATCGACAGAAGTGTAATATTCTTCTGTGTAAGGCTGTCTTAAATCAATTAAATTTGCTGCAAGCTCAAGATGGTGAATAATAGTTTTATAATCATCACTTGTTTTGTCTATTGCTTCCGATGCTTCGAAAGGAGTAGAAAAATCAAAATACAATTGTTCTGTTTTTTCACATACTGTTACAAGCCTTGGAACAGTTGAAGAAACAAGATGTGTTCTTGGTGAATATACAGGATCCATATAACAGTAAAATGCAACATCATAAGTTGTATCAGGTTCAAGAATTGTTCTGAAGTGATTTTCGTCAAGTCCTTGGGTCATTTCACCGTTTAAATACAAAATTGTTTGAACTCTGCCTGTGTATTCCTGCCTGAAATCAAGGGCATAATAACAACCTTTTTCAGCCTTTGGAGTTGTAACAGTACCTCTTATCCAGAAATGAACTGCAAGCTCTTTAAATTCAATAAACTTCTCCAAATCTGCCCAACTGTCATCAATTTTGGGTATAACATTATCCTTTTTATAATCACAGTATTTAATCTTAAATCCGTCAAGTGCAACTGAATTCTTCACAATAAGACTGTTTAAAAGCCATACTGTTTTTTGTGCTTTTTCATCAAGAAATCTCATAAGTCTTCTCCTTTTTATTTTACAATAATTGCTTCGCCTGATACCTTTAAGGGTACATTTTTACATACATAAGGTATAAACACGGTATCTCCTGCTTTTAAATTAAGCTTGCCAAGCATTGCACTACCCGCTGTTATTGTAACACAAGACATTCCGTTTATTTTCATTTCGACATCAGAAATTCTTTTTAAAACAGTAAAGTATTCACACTCTGCAAGTAATTCATCACCGTTCTCAAGTTTTTTAGTTAAATCTGCCATCGGAGATGACATTTCCCTGATTGAAACATCAGACGCTTTATCTATATGAAGCTCACGAAAATTACCAAAATCGTCTTTTCTCTGCCAGTCATAAAGACGGTATGTAGCGTCGGAATTTTGCTGTATTTCGATAAGCATAATTCCTTTTCCTATTGCGTGAACCATACCTGATGGAATGAAAAATGTATCTCCTTTTTTCACCTCAACAGAATTTAAAATATTTACTATCCCGCCATCTTGCGCAAGTTCCTTTAATTCGTCTTTCGAAACCTTTTTGTTAAACCCCATTACAAGTCTTGCATCTGGACTTGCAGATAAAATGTGCCACATTTCTGTTTTCCCCGAAACATCTCCGTTTTCTTCTGCATACTTGTTATCAGGATGCACCTGAACGGATAAATCATCATTTGCGTCTATGAATTTAACAAGCCAGGGAAATTTGTCTGATTTATTTCCTGTAAAAGCTTCAGGATTTTCATAAAAAACTTCGGTTATGGTTTTGCCTGCCAATGTGCCGTTAACTATTACACTTTTTAAATCATCACGACAGGAAAGCTCCCAGCTTTCTCCGATTTTCTTATTTCCATCACCTTTGGCAAAGGTTTTGTATATTTCATTTCCGCCCCACAAAGTTTCTTTAAGTGCTGGTTTTAATAACATTGGATAAAGCTTCATTTTATTCTCCCGTATTCAAATCAAATATTTTCAATTCGTGTTTGGTAAAATGCAGGCTTAATTTCTTATTTAATGCAGGTATTTCAATTACTGCATCATTTTCGAAATCTACACTGTTGTAAAGCGTTATTTTATATCCTTGTTCAACTTTTTTGAAAGATGAAAGCAATATATCAGGATTGTTAATAACAACAGCACTTTCTGTTTTCTTTCCGTCTCCCGAAGGGAAAAATGAAAGCGCCTGTGACTTTTGATTATATATCTGTGCCTGCTTTGGTATATTATCATCAGAAATAATTCTGAACGAGAAATGTCTTTCCCCCATATCAATATGATTTGTAAATCTGTTGTGAGGTGCAATAGGTCTTTTACCTATAGGATGTGCCGAATAAACAGGTGTACGAAGAAGCGAAAGCTTAATGCAGCTGTTTGTAAAACTTCCTCCGTAAATTCCGTCATTTAAAACATATAATCCGTCATAGCTTTCGCAGAAGTCGGCAGCTACTCTGAAGGTTGAAATCGCTTCTGCCATACCTTCGTTTCGTCTCCACAACCATACAGGGTCAAGATGTGCGTTGCACAGTAAATGTAATTTTCTCAAATTTATAACCTCCTCTGTATATGTTTTTTATAATTTTATTATAAAAAACTTTGTACATCTACATATATTGTGATATAATATTCCTGTATAGTGATATCCAAGGAGGCTAAATATGGAAAATTACAAACGCTTAACAGTTAAAGATTGCGTAGATACTGAATCCGAATGCCTTTATCAGTATGTGTATGGTATAAATGACAGATATAATCCCCATTGCCACGAGTTTTACGAAATTGTGATAACAATATCAGGAACTGTTATTCAGGAAACCAACGGAAAAATATTAAATCTACCCGAAGGATGTCTTATTTTTATACGTCCTGACGATGTTCACGGATACATATATGACACACCAGAAAGCAATGAAACAACATATATAAATTTAACATTCACAAAGGAAACTGCGGAAAAGTTATTTGATTATTTTTCTGATGAACAGATAGTTAATAATTTGCTTTTTAGTGATATGCCTCCAATCGTTTTATTAAGTAACAGAGAGAAAAATCAGGTTTTAGAACAGATAAGTCAGCTAAATATCGTAAACTGGCAGGACAAAAAAGCTCTCAAGCTGAAAATGAGAGCAATACTTGCTGATATTTTTGTAAAATTCTTTTTTAAACTTTCAGAGAATACCGATTACAAAACGCCCGAATGGTTGTCAGAATTAATTGTTGAAATGAAAAAAACAGAGAACTTTATTGCAGGTACAGAAAAAATGATAGAGCTGAGTGGAAAAAGCAGAGAACATCTTGCAAGATGCATAAAAAGTTATTGTGGGGTTACTTTATCAGAATTTGTAAATGACCTGAGAATTAACTATATCTCAAACATGCTTATTCATACCAATATAAATATAATAGATATGTGTTATGAATGTGGATTTCAAAGCCTGAGTAATTTTTATAAAATATTTAAAGATAAGTACGGAGTATCCCCGACAATATTCAGGAAACAGTATAAACAGCTGTAATATACGAAGAAGTTCATTTCCTCATTTATGCACATTTAAAGCATATTGTGGATATGACGGGCAGCGCTCTGCCCCTGCCACAGAAAAATGGCTTAAACATTGAGTTTAAGCCATTTTTCTGTTATTAAGCTTTAGGTACGCGGTCCTCTGTGTCAATTAAAATTGCCCAAAATGAGCATCAATTTCGCATACGGTTGTATCTGTTTACAACCATTCCGTCTGCTACATCATCAATTTAGCATCAATTTTTCAGATTCTACCGATAAAAAATCTGCGATAATGTTTTTTATTTCTTGCAGATTTTTAATTATATTAATTTTTTATTTCTTTGTTTACACTGTATTAAATTTTGACACCCCTAGATATGCTTTCAGAGGCATTCGCAATCAATATACCTTCTCCCTTGAAATATTAATTTATGAAAATTTCTTTGTGAAAAGGGGTGCCCTGTTTGTTAACAACGCTTTATAAAAAAGGAAAGGGGAAAACATTTAGCTATAACAAACAGGGCGTAAACTTTTTATGCTAAAATGCATAAAATGGGGAAAGCTATATAAATATACTTACTTTCTACACGAAAGTACATCTGTTTCGTATTTTTTTATATCTTCTATATAGTCTGACGAAACACATTCACGATTCAGGTACTCATTCCACACATCACCAAAAGGTGCTTCCTTAAGCATTTCCTGATACGCCATAAGTGTAGAGAAATCACTTTTGTCCTGAAGCCTTTTAAAGGTTTCTTAACTTTCAAGAAGGGTATAGTAAGCGTGAATATTTAAGTTCTTTTTACCTGGAATCAAGCTCACATTGTCTTATCCATATCTGCCATAAGCTCTTGTGGCGTTCGTGCTCTTCCTATATAATTTCCTGTTGTCTGAATTCCGCCCGAAAGACCTGAATCATTGTCAAAACCAATTACATCATCGCCTTGCCAACTATGCATTGAAATGGTGATATCTTTTAAAATACCAAGAGCCTTTTCGGTATCAACACCTATTTTTTATATATTAATTTTGCTTCATTGTACCTGCTCATATAAGTCCACCTTGTTTATTCTTTAAATTTTTGTCATTATATCTCAAGCATAATTGTAATAATTTCAAAGTTCTTCACAGGAATTGTTGCTTTATTATTTATTACATCAAGTTCCTATTGGATGTTTTCAAGCAAGTCTCAGATATATGCTTTCTTAACATCAAATCCGAATGTTAAGGTTGCATTTGTTGTCATATTGTAGCAATCAAACATTCTTAAGGCAATGTTATTATCGTTCTCTGCTTTTTTTAGTGCTTCATAAGATAAAGCATGGTATGCTTATTTTTGTTATTATATATGTATATATTTTATAATATTTTAAGAAAACAACCAAGGACTAAAAAAACAAAATATAGGACGATTTTTTTGCACCATAAAACCGATTTTGTACATTTTACATATGATTGACAACATTTTTTCAATATGGTATAATAAACATATAAAATCTGTAGTTTTATGAAACGAAAAAGGAGGTAAAACAGTGCGAAAAGAATATCTGGAAAAATTGCTCGAACTTACTGCTGATGAAAAAATGCTTTTAGAAACAAATGAGATTGGAGCTGTTGATAAAGCCTCTGTTATTAAAAAAAACAAATACTTTTATAATTTGCATAAAAATATTACTTATGTTCCTCATAGCCGCTTTACTATAAATGCATTACATGGTCACGAATTTGTTGAAATGATGTATGTTATAAACGGAAGTGTTACCCATATTATAAACGGAAAAGAAATATGTATTAATGCCGGGGACATAATTATTATGAACAGGTATGTTAAACATGAAGTTAAAATGACACACGAAAATGACCTGGCGGGAAATTTTGTATTTCTTCCTGAATTTTTTGATGAGGTACTTAAGCTCTCATCAAAATGTAAAGCAAAGGTAATTCTTGAATTCATATATAATATTTTAAAAGATGATAAAAGACCTCAATATATGATTTTTGAAACAAAAAACAATGTTGCTGTACAAAATCTTCTTGAGATTATGATGCTCCCATACATACTAAAAAAAGACACTGTGGATTCTGCTCAACTTATTATGTCTCTGATTTTTATATATCTTGCAGACAGTTATACAGAATCGTCGGATATATATAAAAATACAATTATGTCTGATTTGATAGTTTCTTACATAAATAATAATTATAAAGAAGCTAATTTAGATGAATTATCAAGACTATTCAATAAACCGGTTCCAACGTTAAGCAAGTATATCAAAAATGTTCTTGGTTGCAAATTTAATGAATTATTGAAAAGAAAGCGATTCCAACAGGCTGCAATATTTCTTGTGGAGACTGACATGAGTATTGCAGAAATAATGAATTCGGTAGGATATGAAAACAGCAGTTATTTCTATAATGAATTTAAGAAAAGATTCGGTAAATCACCGGCGGATTTCAGAAAAACAAATCGATCATCCGACAAAATCCCTATCTAACAAACAAGCAGGACGAAACTTTCGTCCTGCTCAGACCACAGACAAACTCGCTTTTTGTATACTTTAAGTGCATATCTAAACATTATACAACCCGTCGTACAATTCACACTGACAGTACATTTATAACACAATCTCCAAACACGAAATATCAGTTGCTTCAAAGCGCAACTTCCCTTTTTCGAATTCAAGATACGTGTGTTTTTCATCAATTTTAACTGACGAAACTTTGTCACAAAACTTAATACCGAACGATTTGAGAGAAATCTCCCCTTCGGCTATATTCAATCTTGCAACTCCGTTAATAATCTCAAATGTTCCCCAAGCATAAGCAAGGCTCCATATGTATTTAAAGTTATTGCGAGGCATAAGGTTTAGATGCAAACCTTTTTAGTAGTCATAATGTCCCAATGCTCCAATTATATCGTAGAAATTGAAATGTCGAGCAAAGTCTAAATACAGTTCTTCTCCGTTTTCCAACTCTGCAACACCTAAATATCCACTACCCTTGGTAAAGTATAATTCATCCGAAAATGTTGGGTGTTGTATTCTGTTCAACAACTCATCATCTGCATATACAAACTCTGCATTTTTCATTTCTTCTTTATAATCAATTTCATTGGAAACAGAAACAGTTTCATATAATCTGACTTTGTTGATTTTCTCCATATACTTTTTATCGTTTTCTGCAGACCATATACACTTTTCTTCTTTTTTGTTAACAAGACATACCGATTCTATGCTTTTAAAGTCATCTTCGATTATAAAAGAATATCCGCCATTTCGGTTATTAAACCCAAACAAGAGATTTTGTTTTATTCCTAAATAAAGAATATTGTTTTTTATTTCATATGTATATCCAATATATGAAGTTGCACTACTTGATGTATTGCCGACTATATGCACAGTGTCATCAGTAACATAAACTGTTTCAACATATAGAACATTAGGACTTTCGCACATATCAAAACCAAAAAGTTTCCAACCATATCTTGCTGTTAAGAAAATCACTAATTGCAAAATCAACAAAATTGATAAAACAACCGCAACTATCTTAAATATTTTCTTCATTTGCAATACTCCTTTCGACATCTTTCGACATATCCATATTGCGAGGCATAAGGTTTAGATACAGGTCTTTTAGCAATAATTACTGTCAAATCGAGTCAAAAAATCACATAAAAATATCCTTGTATTTTTCAAAATATCTTTTTCCCAATTCTCTACATGATTTAGAGTTAAAATGAAGCCCGTCAGGTTTTAACTCTAAACCATCTACTGAAACAACTGCACACATAGGAAGCTCGTTTTGTAATTTGTGAAGGAGAATGTTCATCTTTTCTACACTATCCACCTTCCAGTTATCTGTAATTTTATCTGAAATTTCACCAATGATTATCGGTAAATTTTCACCAATATCTTTTCGCAAAGATGTCATAACATTTAAAAAATCTTTTCTATATTCTTCCTCGTTAATTTGATGACAATCACTTTCTCCCTGATGCCAGATAATTCCGCATAAATCAGATGTACGCATCGCAAGTTTTGCCATAGCAACTGCGTGGTCATATAACAATTCTCCCGGTTGCCATTGTTTTATTTTCGTACCTCCATCAGCACAAGGAATTAAACCAATTTCACAACCAGAATATTTTGACAATTCATCTGCAAAGCTCGCAGCAAGACCTATACCGCTATGAAAATCAGTTTCCAGTATTGCCCTGTCAGGGTTGATTGGCTCGCTCATTGGTTGCCACCTGCCCATGCGTAGCATAAAGCATTTTTTGTTTTTTATAGGCTCTACTTCTCCAAAATCACCCCGCCCCGCCATATTAGATTGTCCTATCATTAAAAATGAACATATTCTTTCTTTTTTTGTGATACCATCATTTATCAATTTAAATGTCTCCTTTTTTCTTTTTTATTTTATAAAGTTCTTCTCCAACAAATGTTGCATAGGCATTATTAATAGCACTTTCTTTCAAAGCCTCCTTTGCCTAAATGGAGGTTTTTTTGTTTCCGACAATATTCGACATATTTATATTGCGAGGCATAAGGTTTAGATGCAAATGATTTTGCTGTCAAGTTCATGTCACATTAGTAGCAAAAACTATTATTTCATTATCAACCCAACTAATTTTTCAACATATTACGAAGCCAAGGAAATAGCATAAACAATCTTTTCTTTCAAATATGATAATTTACTGATATCAAAATTTCTAATCAAATCCCATTCAAATACTTTGTAATCCATATTTTTTCTAGGCAGCTTGCTTTCTAAATAAGAATATAAACTCCATAACAAAAATTTTCCACATATAAGTTCAAAATACGAATCACCGTATACAGCCTCATAACTTGATTCGATTTCTAAAAACTCCGCCTTCCGTTCATCCAATAGAATTTCATGTTTTTGTTTCATCTCGACTATAAATCTTTCTAGAGCACCTTCTCTTGCAAATCCAGTCTTTTCGTCAATGAAATACTTTGGTCCTATTGAAACATTAGGAACATTTTTAACATCAGAATAATACTTTTGCATATAACAATAGTAAAAGAAAATCTTTTTTGCATATTCTACTATTTCCTCTAACCAGCTTTTGAAGTTGATAAATTCTTTAGCTTCATTTTTGCGCATATGTAATGTCCCTGCCATAAAACGAATGACCGCTGTTTCATCGATGTAATAATTTTCTATATTATAAGTTCTTAAATATAAAAAATTTTCATCAGCAATCATTCCATCATGATGCAAGAAGACATCAAAATCTCCATCAGCAATATAAATATTGATTTTTTTAGGATTGTCCGGATCCACTTTTCCAAATTCATTGAAACGATCCTTCAAGTGTTCTTTACCACCAGTTGAAAAAATATATTTAACGTCATATTCAGTTCCAAACATACGTTGTAGAATTTCTTCATATTGGTATTCTTTATCCTTATCTTCAACAAAGAAATTTATATCATTATACTGCTTTAAAAAAACATATCTAGCGGCGTTTCCTTCTTCCGAGTATAATAATTCATTTGTATTCTCCAATTCATCGCACCTCACTTGTTGATATGTTTTTCAAGCTTAAACATCTTATCTCTATATTTACCAACAAACTCTGGTGAATGCGTTGCGAAAATCAACTGAATATTAGGATTAATTTTCATTGTCTTTTCAACAAATATTTTTTGCCATGATAAATGCAAAGACAACTCTGGTTCATCTACGACAAAGATTCCATTTTTTCTCTTACCCACATTAAAAATAAGATTCGCAAAGAATATTAGCAATTGTTTTTCACCTGATGATAAAGAGTGTACGCTTATCAAATTATCGCTATGTTTTGTTTTAAAACCAAATTCTCCACTTCTATCAATTACTAACTCTTTACCTTCCTCATCATCTAAAATAAAACTATTTATAGTATTTTCAAATAATTCTATGTCACTTCTAGCAGTAGCCTTATCTTTTTCTGCTTTCTCTGCTATTGCTAAAAACTTCTTAATTCTCAAAATATCATTATACTTCAAAATCAAATCTGATAAATCCGAATTCTTTTTGTACTCTTCCTCCATACCTGAAACTATACTAGTAAAGAAATCAACATATCTTGTTCTTTCTTCACTATCAATAATGTTCAATTCAGTTAAAATTTTAATATACGATTTTTCTATTCTTTTTATCTCTTCTTTGGAATACTTTTTAATCTCACTATATAATGTCTTAAAATTAAAATCAGAATCAATATCCAAGGATGACCTTAACATTTCATTTCTAAATGTATCATTTATTCTTGCGATCTGATTATTCACTCTGTTTACTCTATCAAACACTAAATTTTCAACTTGACTTAATGCCTTATCCCGATGACTGGGCTGCACACTTCTAACTACCCTTCCATAGCGAGGATATCCTCTTCTCATATATCTATAGTCATCATCAATATATTCATATGTTACAGATCTATTTAATGGTAAATAAACATAATTAAATGTATCATGTATTTTTGATAAAACATCATTTCGCTCAAAATACTCATTTCTAATACGAAAGTCGCTCTCTTCAGCATATCTTTTGTCTATATCAGCTTCATCCAGTCTAATTACAGGATAATGTTTATCTTCAAATAATACATCAATAGAATTTTTATCAATATAACGAATGGTTATTGCATTCATCTCATCTTTAGCCAAATATTCTAAAACTATTTTTTCAAACGAATAGTCAAACAACTTGTACAAACATCCAGTAATTATAGCTTCTGTGATATTTAATACTGTTGTTTTACCACATCCGTTTGTACCAAAAATAAAGGTAACATCACTATTAAATTTGACATCATAATTATAATTTTCATATAACCCCAATACATGTAATCTAGAAAGTTTCACTGTAATCAACTCCTTCACCTCCAATTATATCATATAATTTGTTAAATGTACATATTTTATTATATGTTTCAGCATTTTTACTATGATTATTACCTTGGTTATAACAGATTTACTATTTAACTAAATATTTATATGCATCTCATTTCCGCCTACATATTTAATTTTAATTTTATTCTGTGAAATTATCAGAACTGATTCAACTGTATCCCTTACCACTGCATCGAAATAATCAAGCATGTTCACTTCATTACTATTTATCAAATCTTCAATGTCATTCATTTCACATTTTGAGCATTCAATAAGTTTTGAATTTAATCTTGTAACTTCATCCTCGCACTCCTTAATTTTATCAAGATATACTTGGTTATCATCTGCTTCATTCACGATTTGATTTAACACTTTAATTTCCTTTTTGAGTTTCTTAATTTTAGATTTTATTGTATATTCACTCTGCTCGTCATTCTTATGAATTACAGTCCCGATTTCACTCTTGACCATTTCAGCTACACCAGAAACATCTGGTGATATTTGAGATAAACCTGACAGAATTGCATCTTTCAATTTATCTTCATAAATTGTAGGAGAATTCTTGCAATTTCGTATTCCATTTTCAAGTCGCTCCATACATCTCCAAACAATTTTCTTTTTACCGTTTCTCGCCCAAGTAACTCTCCTATAATTGGCACCACATTCTCCACAAAATACAATTCCGGTTAAAGCATATTGAGATGAATATGAATTTGATTTACCTACAGAACTATTTTTTCTTCGTTTAATTTCATCCTGAACCATATCAAAGATTTCTCTTGATACAATACATTGATGACTATTCTCAACATAATATTGAGCGACTTCTCCTCTATTCTTTGCAACCGTCCCGGTTAAGTAATCAACTGTATATGTTTTCTGTAATAGTGCATCACCTTTATACTTTTCATTCTTAAGAATTCCACTTACTAC
>JAZNWH010000005.1:0-1726 GCA_045593265.1 Clostridia bacterium
ATTATCTCCTATTCTGCTTAAATCCATAGCAAACATCAGAGACGAATTGAGCAAATTACCAAGATCAATATTTTCAGACTGAGTGTTTAGTAATTCTGTAAACGCAGGAATAGAACAATCAGGACGATTTAGCCTATTTCCAATAAGACAGCGAGAAAATATTTCAAGAATCTGGCTTATCGAATCCTTGGGCTCAGTCTGGTATAAAGAATCTAATGCAAACCAATCAGAATTATTTATTGCCTCTGCAATTTTTTCATCAGTACTTTGAGCATAACTGAATGAATAATAACCAATACATATCAATAGGGTAAAAATGAACTTTTTCATAATTGTTATATTTGATAATTATCTTTTACATTTAATGTCGTCTATTTTTTATGTAGTTACATTTGTCATTGTGTAAATTTCCTGAAAACAAAATTCGATACATATACTATGCTTAATATTACCTTAAAGTAACAACAATTATTCCAAAATCATCTCTGAATAACCTCAAAAGTCTGATTTGAATGCATTATCTATAACCATTTTATGCGTGTTTGGAATAGATGTTGGGCAATATTTTCAGAATATATTGTCGGAAAAAAATAACAAATAAAACAATGCAAATTAATCATTTCCCGATGCAATACTACGAAAAAATATTAATATTGAAAAGTAGAATTTCGCAAAATTCTATATATCAGCTATATATAATCTGAGTTTGGCACACATTCCGTGATTTTTGGCACACGTGTGCCAAAATATGCGGCAACAAAAAGCTTTGTTTTACACCTCTTGTAGCATATCGTTTATTTATTTTCCTACGCAGTATGATGTCAACTTTCCAAATCTATTTTTGATAATTTTCAACCATCTTGAAAATCAGTATGTTGTGCCTTATCTTGGCACACGTGAGACAAAAGAGAAACATGATGTGTGCCAAAACGTGTGCCATCATTTTGATTTTGCTTATAATACACTTTTATAGCCTTATAAATCAAGGATTTATGCTTCTGGTTAAAAAGGAAATAATCACAAATGCTATCGTGTGCCATGAAAACAATCTGAAACAACTTGAATTTTGATTTTTTGGTAAACATGTTTTCTTCTTTTTGTGTGGTTTTGTTTGTTTCCGTAAATGCTATTTTCTAATCAAACATGAAGCTATATTTTTTTTCAAAATTTCTATTGAATCTAGCCTTTGAAGTACAATTTTATCAGTTTAGTCTAGTTTGGATATATAACAAAAAGACTGGACAGGTACACTTGTTTTCTTTTTACCCGAATTAATTTTTATTGATGTTTAATTCATATTGTTTTTTTGGGGGGTAGTTATTGGTGTTTTGTTATTCTAAAAAGGTAAATTCTCATATTATAGAGTTAGTTTTTATGCAATAATTGCTTTGTATTGCATAAAATAGTATGTTTTTTGTGCAATACGCTTTGTAAATTGAAGAAAAACTAGTAATATTGCACATGAATAACAAGATATAAGATGAAAACAATCATTCTAAATCAGCGTAAAGAACGTGATGAACTGATGTCACGCCCTTATTTAATACGTAGAAGCAACCAAGATACAGACTTGTTTTTGAACAGTAGTCTGATAAAGCTAATAACAGGTCCTAGACGAGTTGGTAAATCTACTCAAGCATTATTGATGCTTAGAGACAAGAATTTTGCCTACTTGAATTTTGATAATTACTCGTTGTTGGAGGCATGGGATGCCAACCTCGTTATG
>JAZNWH010000006.1:0-3092 GCA_045593265.1 Clostridia bacterium
ACTTGCTGTTAAATCATAAGAAAAAGCAGGACCTCCATAAGAGGTAGCTTTAGTATCAATCACTACAAATTCTTCGCCATAACGCTTTTCTAAATAATCCTGCACTCTTTCTGCATCACTTTTTCCGCATCCTGACATTACCACAGACAGTAATATACACAAAAAACTAATTGATATTCTTTTCATATCATCCACCTTTTCTAATATTATATTGATTACAATTTCAGTTATTTACTAAAACGTTTCAATTCAAAATATTGTACAATATTTGTGATATATTTTATTATATCCATCTATCAGTTGATGCAAATATTTTTACAGTCCGCAAGCTTGTCCATTGTTTGTCCATTAATGTTCTCAAAAAACGCTAAAAATCACATTAAGCTACTAAAAAATAATCAAGGTTTTACGGCTATATTCCGTCAAATACCGCATATTACCATAAACTGCCAAAACTTATAAAATTTTTTCAATTATATGTAACGTTATCCATTTCGTATCCTTCCATTGATTTTTATTTTTAACGACTTAATAATTATTTAATTCAGCAATAAGCATTTCTAGAACATTATCAAAAACGACATATTCTTTTGTCTTGCCATGATTATCAGAATAAATCTTTAAATTGTTTTTTGAAAAATATAAAACTTCACCATCACCTACTAAAGTTCCAATTATAACATAATCAGATGGAAACGGCGCAGGAGCCGCTTTTATCCTGTCCAATCCGTAAAACTCAGCCCTTGTACTATCAATTACTGAACCATTAGAAAAAAGCAGCCAATTTTTATAAGAATCTGGAATAATAATTCCATTTTTTTGCTGCCATTCATTTATTTCATCATTTGTTGACGCATCAGAAAACTCAAAATAAGTTTCTTCTTCAAGGTCAATTGCAATTTCAATGATTTCTTTTATCTTTTCAAATAACTGATTATCAGGAATCTCTGGAATAAACATATGCATTTCTCCTTAGATAAAATATATTTTTGCATTTCAGCACACGATAATATATAGTGCATTACCATACTATATGTTATATATTGATTCACTTAATTTGTCAATATTTATATCCAATTAATCGTAATAACCATGAGTTTGATTTAATCGAGTATTACCATTATGAGCTTCTTTACGATGATCACAAAAAGTTAACGCCTGTATATTATGCCAATCACCAGCAAATTCTGGATAAACTTCAACAGAATACATATACTGACCTTCGTATACTTCTCCCCAAGCGGTATATGGTGTTTTTCCCTTTAAGATTAATTTTTGTTCATCTATTGTCCAGTTATATGTACCTTGGCCCTTCTTTATCAGTTCTCTTTCATTAGCATAAAAATCATCAACCGCTTGTTTTCTTAAGATATTTGTAAAATTCTTTAATAGATTTTTATCCTTTTTAGTGCGCCCAGGCAAATCTTTTAAATAATCTGCCAATTCTTGTCTAACAGAAACAGATAACGAGTTCCAATCATCAGTAAAAGTTCGATATTGAATCTTTGTATATTTTCCATCAACATTATCCATTATATCAGTAAAATGTTTAGTTAAATCCTCTAGCGATATATTATCATTAATCATTGTTTATTTACCTCTTTTACCACATGCCTTTTATATCTTCAATTATTCCTTCAAGAAGCTCATTAAAATCATCATAATCAATTATGTCATCATGATCATTAATAAAAATTTCACCTGTTTCCTTGAAAAAACATATTATTTCTCCATCACCGGTTAAACTTCCTATTATAATATGTCCATCAGGAAAATATTCAGATTTTACTATTATTTTATCTAATCCATATATTTCCGCAACTGTTCCACGCAGTACAGAACCATTAGAAAATTCAAGCCAATCAATATAAGTTTGAGGAAGTTTTATACCATTGTTTTCTTCCCATTTTTCTATCTCATTTTTTGAAGCAGAATGGTTAAATACAAATCTTCTTGTTTCATGCAACGCCTTAGCAAGCTCAACAATCTGATTTATTTCGTTTGTTAAACTATTATTTGGTATTTCTGGAATATACATATGTATTTCTCCTTAGATAAAATATATTTTTGCATTTCATTAATAATGCACACGATAATATATAGTGCATTACCATACTGTATATTATACAGTAATTTACTTTATTCGTCAATATTATATCCAATTTATTCACTCTACAGTCCGCAAGCTTGTCCATTGTTTGTCCATTATTTTTGAATGTGCTATGTATCTCCCCGATTTTTTCGATTTCGGGGAGTATTTTTTAAGCTGTTTTTCATCATTTTTATCTTTGTCTTTATGGAAATCCAGTGCTTCGGATGGTTCACCTTATTCCTCATTTCCTAATTGACTTTCTTCTCTCTTATTTTTATATAACTCTTCCGTCATAATCTCTCTTGCAGAATTAAAAGAAGTCATTTCTTCATTTTGAAAACTATAATTAAATTCATATAATTCAAAATGAAATTCTCCGTTTAACTTATAGTCCTCATAATAATAATTCGTAGGCATACCAAAGGCATCCACAGGATGCTTCAAGTACCATTCAGTATATCTCTTATATAATTCCTGAGGCATATAACGAACATGAAATTTCACATCCGTTTGAATCTCAAGTGCAATATCTTTTATAATATCACAAAACAATTCATACTCTTTATCAAATCCAATTAATTCATATCCATCATTATTAATATTAATGGAACAAACTATCGGTTGCAATTGATTGGTGTATGATGGATAAGAATGAGATGATTCAAGAAAATATTTTTCATAATCAACTTCTTCAATAGTATCAAACATTAATTCAGAATCATTCTTTATATTAACAAACACTGAAAACTCTGCTGGAAAATCTGCCAATTTCTCAGCAATTTTATCTTCTGTACGCTTGTTAAGTATTCCTTGTGCGTAACAATCCGAATACCTTTTTTCCTCTGTACCAGCGTGAAAAATTTCAGCCAGAAATATATATTCAGGATTATCCACAGGATAACAACTTGCTGTTAAATCATAAGAAAAAGCAGGACCTCCATAAGAGGTAGCTTTAGTATCAATCACTACAAATTCTTCGCCATAACGCTTTTCTAAATAA
>JAZNWH010000007.1:0-1510 GCA_045593265.1 Clostridia bacterium
AATTGCTGCCCTTTATGTAATCCTTACAGGGATAGCAAAGCTTTGCGGTCTTGACTCAGGGGTAATACAGGTTCGTTTTTCAGAAGCACTCTGTATCCTGCCATGTTTCACGCCTGCAGCAGTTCCCGGGCTTTTCATCGGGTGCCTCTTATCAAATATTTTGTCAGGCGGTGTTATCTGGGATGTTATTTTCGGTAGTCTTGCAACCCTTATAGGTGCTATCGGCACAAGAATTTTGCGAAAAAACCGCTATCTTGCGGTTGTTCCGCCGATTTTAGCAAACACCATCATTATTCCCTTTGTTCTGTCCTATGCATATGGCATTCCGGGGTCTATTCCATACTTTATGCTGACCGTTGGGCTGGGCGAGATTATCTCCTGCGGAATTTTAGGGCTTTTCCTATATTCTGCAATAAAAAAAGTTAATATTTTTTAAAAAAAGAAGCAGTAAAAACTGCTTCTTTTTTAATAATACAATGTGGTTATAATAACTGTTCTTGTTGCATCATCCCAGCCAACATAAAAACCAAACTTTTCCGCAACAAATCTAAGTGGCATCAAAGTTCTGTTGTTGATTGCCTGTGGTGGAACATCAAGCTTATATGCATCGCCGTTATAAAATGCGGTAGCAGAATCAAGCACTAACTGCATTCTGTTTCCGTCAAATCTTATCTCGGTAGTATTGGTTTCGCCATGCCAATTAACTGTTCCGCCCATTTTTTCCATTACGGCACGAATTGGAACAAGGGTTCTTCCGTTAACGCTTACAGGCGGTTGGTCAAACTCAACTAACTCGCCGTCAAGGGTTACCTTTATCTCGCTACTTTTTTGGGATTTTCTGTAAATATCGGCAAGTTCCAACGTCTTTACCCCATCGTCACTTCCCATATCGTCAAGAAGATAGTGAATATTTAAAACATCGTCTACTATTTCAAGCTTATCTACCCAGCAATAACTTCCGTCATTATCTATGTACAGCCTTTCACCATCCTTGCTTACAATCACAACATTCGGGCCATAGTAACCGCTTACATATATGTTGCCATGCTTGTCAAGTATCATTTGATTTGACCCGCCAACACCGCTATGGGTCCACTTTACCTCCCCGTTTTTTATATCAAGGGCATATAAAGTTCCATGTGCAGTAAAATATGCAGTTTCATGGCTTTGGTAAATTTCCGAAAAAGCGTCAAGTTCGGTTATAAATTTTTCTTCGGTCTTATATTCCCAAACAAAATTATTGCTTTCGTCATACGCTTGTATTACTGCATGGCTTTTTCCCTCTTCTTCAATTATCTGCTTTTTAAAAATATACCATTCGCCGTCTGCACCCGCAAAAGATGCCGAGCTGATTAAAAGCACTATGCCAAAAAGCATGGCTATAATTTTCTTCATAAAAGTCCCTCCGTGTTTTCTCCTTGGTACCTTATATTGTAACATTTAAAACAGGCTTTGACAATACCTGTTACAAAATATTTTGCAGGGTTACACTGTAATTTATTGGGAGATG
>JAZNWH010000008.1:0-3608 GCA_045593265.1 Clostridia bacterium
TACGGGTCACCATTTTTAAATTAAACGGTTCGTCCGTTTAATATATAGTACCGAAAGGTACGCACTGTAGTTGGTGCTGATTGCGGTGAGGGTCCACCTGTTCCCATTCCGAACACAGAAGTTAAGCTCACTTGCGCTGAAGATACTTGGCGGGCAGCTGCCCGGGAAAATAAGTAGGTGCCAACACACTTTGCCTCAATAGCTCAGTCGGTAGAGCACGCGGCTGTTAACCGCGGTGTCACAGGTTCGAGCCCTGTTTGAGGCGCCAAAAAATAAGACAGTCTTCGGACTGTCTTATTTTTTATCCAATCCGAAGGATTGGTATGTAATCGCCGTTAGGCGTATGTAATCCGTTTGCTTTGCAAACGGTATGTCATCAAGTCGTAAGACTTGTATGTTTCTTCCTTCGGATTGATTACATACATCACTTCGTGATGATTACATTCCGACTTCGTCGGATTACATACAATGCTCCGCATTGATTTATTTCCGCTTTTATGCTATAAAAACGAGCCGTGAAATTTCACGGCTTTTATTCTTTATCTATGCCATCATCAATAAAAACCAAAACATCTTCAACTTTACAATGCAAAATATTGCAAAGGTCATTTAGAGTTACCGTACTAATTGGTTTGTTGTGTTTTAATCTGTCAAGCAAACTACGACTGATACCATACTCGTTTATTAGTTTATATGTTGATATATTCTTTGCTTTTAATGTTTCATATAAAGGTTGATAAGAAATCATAAAATCACCTCTATATTATGATAATTTCTACTCTTTTACTTGACAATGCTCGACAAAACGAGTATAATACATTATGCTCTATATAAAGAGTATGAACATTTAGGAGGAATTTATATGAAATTTTGTCAGAAATGCGGAAAAGAACTGTCTGAAGACGCTGAGATGTGTATTGGTTGTGGATGTGAGACCGAAAAGGACGATAATTTAACGCCAATTAAATTGTCAAAAGAAACAAACAAGAAGCCAAAAATCAAAAAATTATGGATCATTTTGGGTGCAGTTGCCTTGTTCCTGGGAGTTGTTGTTGCAGTTCTTTTTGTGCCACGTAATTTAAAAATGGATGATTTTAAAAAGACCAATGTTGTGAGTGCTATTATACAATACGGGCTTCCCGAAAGTATTAGTTCCGATGAAGATGGTGTGTATTTACAATACGGTGACAAGGTTGATTTTTACGGTATCACACCATACGCTTTAACTATATATCCTGAAGAGGATAAGGTGGTTTTTTTCTTTGGGTCTGATGACGACGGCTATGAAGTATACAAAAAAATTAAAAGATATTGTGATTTTGAAGAAAACTTGTTGTCGTTTCATAAATTCAGTTATGAGAACTTAAGAATTACCACAAATGATTACGATGGTAGCTATGTAAGTATTGAGATAAATTAAATATAAGCGAAACAATTATACTTAAATGTATATGTGGAAAGGAATAGCGTATGAAATACTGTACCCATTGCGGAAAAGAATTATTAGACGAAGCGGTGATTTGTGTTGAGTGCGGCTGCGCAGTTGGCGGACAAAAAAGTCAAACTGTTAATAACAAGTCTGTTGATGAAACAACAATTTTGAACACATTATCCCAAAGACTTAACACAAACGGTATAATCTGGCTGGTTATAGGAATACTGCAAATTTTGGGTGGTATTTTTATAAATTGGTTTTTGTTAATTGTTGGTGTTTTGAATATAATATCATCTATTCAAGATATGCAATACAGCAAGACATTATTAGAAAACCCCACCGGTATTGTTGCAAAATTTGAGCCATTAATAGGTTCGATAATAACCTTAGTTTATAATCTTGTCATCGGCGGTGTTATAGGTGTTGTAGGTTCTATTTACTATTTTGTTGCCATAAGAAATTACGTTATGGAGAATAAGCAGTTTTTTGCAAGTTTAGATGTAGAAAATGGTTAATCCTCTGTTTTCAGGCACATTTGATTCGTGCCATTAAGTTCAAAACACCCAAAAAATCCTCGTTCTTCGGAACGAGGATTTTTTTATCCAAGCCGACAGGCTTGGCATATCATCACGACGCAGTCGTGTATATCATCGCCGTAGGCGTATATCATCACACCTTTAGGTGTGCATTAAAAATTTGTCGGCTTGATGATATACAAAACTAAAGTTTTGATGATATGCAATTCCTTGCGGAATTGATGATATACAATGCTTCGCATTGATTTATTACCGCTTTTATGCTATAATACACCTAAGGCGGTGATGATATGAGTAAGCATAGGTGCCCTTGGTGCGGAGAAAAAACTTTAACAACATTTCAAAAAAGTTCGAGAAGAACGCACGACTTTGCGTTAGGGAAAGTAAAAAATAAAGTTTATTTTTCTTGTCCATCTTGTAATAATGAAGTCGAACATAGAATGTCTATAAAAGGGAAGAAATATGAAAGTGTTTTAATAATATGTATTTTAATATTAATAATTTTACATTTTATATTTGTTGCTTTAAATTTTAGAATACTTTTGTTATTGTCTTTGGGTTTGCTAATTATATGTGGTATTTCTTTGGCTTATATTTATGCTAAATTTACAGAGTTTGTTAAACACGGAAAAGATAATTAATATAAGTATAGTATTTGAAAATATTAAAGAAAATCAGGTTTTTCACCCAGTTCTTTTTCGGACACGAATGACAAAAAGAAAACCATCCCTTGTGGATGGTTTTTCTTTTTGCCTTTAATTAGGTTCTATCCTATAATACTGTGATTAGCCGCGTGATTTACCGACTTAAGCTAAGCGAAGGAGGTAGTTTTAAGGCACACCGCTGCCAGTGGCAGATGAAGGTGTGCCTTGAAAGGCGCCGCGGTCGAAAGTTATAGGCGCTCCAAGCCGTTATAACTTTCGGGCACCGCAAGAGTCGACTGCACAAAACAAAAGTTTGTAAAAGCTTGGCAGTTTAGTGAAATCAGGTTCGAGCCCTGTTTGAGGCGCCAGAAAAACTCTTGTTCGAAAGAACAAGAGTTTTTTAGTTATATTCGCCTTCGGCGAGTTATATTGAGCTTCGCTCAGTTATATTTGCTTCGCAAGTGATATTCGCTTCGCGAGTTTTTAAGGCGAATATAATATCACTGAAACCATAGGTTTCAATATCACTTTCACGAAGTGAAAATATCACTCTGTGCATAGCACAGAATATCACTAATCTCTTGCTTCTTCTATGATTTCATGCTATAACATAAGTAACGCTAAAAAAAATATAGCATTACTATTCTTTGGATCTATAAATGCTATGTGGGAATGCATTGAAAAAATGATATAATAAAATCACAGAAGCGCTTCTGAATATTTAATCGGAGGATTATTATGTCTATTGGAACAACGATCAAAAGGTTACGCAGAGAGCGTAGCATTACACAAGAGCAACTTGCTGAGTACTTAGGAATCAGCACAGGGGCAGTTTCTCAGTGGGAGTGCGACCGAACCGCCCCCGACATCACGCAGTTACCTATTCTCGCCAATATTTTTGATGTCAGTGCTGACGAGCTTCTTGAAATTGACGGAAAAAAGAAAACAGAGATTATACAGTCGTTTTTGCGTGAGTATGATAGACTTTCTAAT
>JAZNWH010000009.1:0-23863 GCA_045593265.1 Clostridia bacterium
CAGATTTTTATACCAATTTTTGCGAATACGTCGTTCTGAGGTTTGAGGGAAAAAGAAAGTTCTACAAAGATAATTTCCCCGATATACGTGATGCTGAAATAGAAGATTTCTGCAACAGCTTTAAAGGAAATCGGGATAAAATTCTTTTTGAAATTTCACCAATGTCCAAGGACTGCAACATAAACCGACATACCTTTAATTATTTTTCGCTCAGTCAGGCAAAATTAAAACAATATATAAAAGGCTCCAAAATTTTTTTCGATGAATACACAAATCATAACTATTACACTTATGCTGACGAAAACAACGAGCTTCATATTCTATGGTACGAAGATAATGACAGTATTTCAAAAGTGCACAACATTATAAAAAAAGAAGGCTTCGCCGGAATTAACTGGCGAAACCCATCAGCACTTACAGACGGAAACTGGGAGGCAATGACCTCCATATATAATCATTTATAATTTTTCTTCACAGGGATATTTAAAAACTGTGATACAAGGACTGCAACAAACATACATATACATCCCACAAGCTGAGAAGATGTAAACTGATTATCAAGAATTAGCCATCCTGTAAGACCTGCAAAAACCGACTCAAAGCTCATTAATAGTGAAGCTATCTCGGGTTTAAGATTTTTCTGTGTTATTATCTGCAATGTATAAGCAACGCCACAGGACATTACCCCCACATAAAGAATAGGATATATTCCCTGAATTATGTTCTCTAAAGCAGCTTTTTCAAACAATGCAAAAGGAATTGAGATAACAGCAACCACCAAAAACTGAAGACAAGACAGCCTTACTCCGTCGACCATAGGAGCATAATGGTCTATTATCAAAATCTGAAATGAAAAGAAAAATGCACAAAGCATAGTAACCAAATCGCCTGTCGCTATTGTGAAATTTTCTGATACACATATAAGATACAAACCTACGCACGCTATTGCTACAGCAATCCATACGTTAAGTCCTGCTTTTCTTTTAAGAAAAAGACCTATAACAGGAACGACTACTATATACAGAGTCGTAATGAACCCTGATTTTCCTGCAGTAGTCCCCAAAGTAAGCCCCATTTGCTGACAAGATGTAGCAAAAAACAAAGCAAGACCGCAGCAAACACCTGCAATCAATGTTTGCTTGTTCCAACCTTTAATATTTTCAGGTTTTGATATTCTGTCGCTGATAAATATTACAGGTAAAAGAACTAAAGAGCCAATAAGCATTCTAAGTCCGTTAAATGTGTATGTAGGCAAAACTCTTGCACCAAGCTCCTGAGCCACAAAGGAAGACCCCCATATTAATGCTGCAAAGAGCAAAAGCAACATACTTATGTACTCTTTTATTTTACTGTTCATAATTTCTCCTTAATAACAAAACATAGAGCCCGAAGGCTCTATGCTGAGTTTCAATTATTTGAATTTTCTTTTTCTAGCTGCTTCGGATTTCTTCTTTCTTCTTACGCTAGGCTTCTCGTAATGTTCTCTCTTTCTAATTTCTGATAAAACACCCGCTTTAGCACACTGACGTTTAAATCTGCGAAGAGCACTATCCAAGGTTTCATTTTCCTTGACTTTAATTTCTGACATTCGATTTCCCTCCCTCCGCTAGTATACATTTGCTACCAGCAAATGTATCAAAACTACAACAACTATTTTATAACATAATTTGATTTATGTCAAGTCCTTATTGAAAATTTATGATGTTTTGTTTGTGATTTTTTAGTGAAATTATTAATTACGAAAAGCAGATTAAACTCCATCAAAGTATTTCATTGCTGTCAAGCATTATTGTAAAAGGACCGTCATTTACTAAGGAAACTTTCATATCAGCTCCGAAAATACCACTTTCAACTTTAGTGAAAAGCTGTTTTGAACGTTCAATAAAATATTCATAAAGTTCTTTAGACATATCAGGCTTTCCTGCGTTTATAAAGCTTGGACGATTGCCTTTTTTACAATCAGCATACAAGGTAAACTGAGATACTACCAAAACTTCCCCGAAAATTTTGTCTATACTAAGGTTAGTTTTTCCCTCGCTGTCTTCAAAAATCCTAAGTTTTGCAATCTTTTCAAGCATTTTATCTGAAATCTCTTTGGTATCCTCATTTGAAACCCCGATAAACAACAGATACCCTTTCCCTATTTTACCTTTTGTTTCTCCGTTAATATCCACTCTCGCTTCAAGAACTCGTTGTATTAAAATCTTCATATCTTTATTATTCCTTCTTCTGTTGTAATATAATCCATCTTAATATCATAGATGTCTGATTGAATTTCATCAACAAGCTGAAAGCTGTAACAAAAACCAATCTTTATACAGTCTGTTTTAACAAGAAATTTGTCATAACAACCTTTGCCAAAGCCTATTCTGTTTCCATTTCTATCAAAAGCAATTCCCGGTACTATCACAACATCTATATTTTTAAAATCTGCAACTTTTCTTTCGTCAGGTTCCTTTACACCAAAAACACCTTCTGTAAAAACTGTATTTTCCCCACTGTATACAGGTGTTATTTCTCCTGTTTTTTCATCGGTTACAGGATATATAAGTTTTTTATTGTCTTTTCGTGCCTGATTTACTATATATGTTGTGTCTGTTTCATTTCCAAGGGGCATATAAACCATAATTTCTTTTGAATTTTTATATATTAAGCTTTCTGTAAAATGCAGACAAGCTTTTTTACTTTTTTGTTCAACTTCCTGTTTATCCAGCAAAGCTCGTTTTTCTTTATTTATTCTTCTTGTTTCTGATTTCATAGAATATTATCATTCACTTCTTTCTACTTAAGCAGTTGCGTTAATATCCACACAATATTTTAATGCTCATAACAATATTGCTTTTTGATATATTATAATTTAACTCACAATAAAAGTAAATACATTAAATCAAATTATATGATTTTTTAGCTTTTTATTTCTTATGAGTAAAGCCTTCGCCATGAACTTGTCTTACTTCTGTAATTATTGTAAATGCGTCATTGTCATATTTTTTTATTTTTTCCATTAGCTTCGGAATTTCTTTGCTTCTTATTACACACATAAGCATTAACATATCACCATTATTGTACAAGCCTTTTGAATATATACCCGTTACTCCCCTTTCCATATCCTTCATAATTTCGTCTGATATTTCAGAACTGTTTTTGGATATAATATACACCATTTTTGCAAAATCGCCTCTTACAAGAATAAAATTAGTTACCTTGGACGCAATATAAAGGGAAACTGCAGAATAAAGCATAATTGTATAATTTTTAAATGCTATTGCTGAAACAGCAATTATTGCACAATCTATAAACATTATAATATTTGCGACAGATATATGTGGGATAATTTTGTGTATCATTATTGCCGCAAAATCACTTCCACCCGTAGATGCATCAACCATTAAAGTAAGACCAACGCCAACACCTACCAAAACGCCACCGAACACTGATGATAAAAACAAGTCGTTGCTTTTAATATGAATATTTGTCATTTCAAGGAATACTGATAAAAATATAATTCCTGCTAAAGTTTTTATTATTGATGATTTAGTGAGAGTTTTGTAACCTAAAAAGAACAATAGTATGTTAATAATCAATATAGTAACAGAAAGAGGTATATTAAATAAATAATAACAAACTGTTGCAAGACCGCTTACACCTCCTGTTGATATTTTACAGGGAAGAAGAAACAGATTTATTCCCAATGCAAGAATAAATGACCCCAACGCTATTAAAAAGTATTCTTTTATATATTTTTTCAAACTCATTTTCACTCCGTATTTTATTTTAGTAACAAAAAAACGCAACATTAGTTTGTTACGTTTTTTTGTTTTTTATTATTTAAGTATTTTTTCAATTTTTGATTTCAATTTTTCAGACTCTTCTTTTTCCACATAACCTGCTTCCATATAGAAGTTAAGTGTTTCATTTGCACCGAGAACTTTTATCTGTCCTTTTTCCTTTGCATTATTGTATCCCAAATGTTCTCCTGTTGCAGGAAGCACCATTCCCAAAGCATCTTCATTTTGGGTTCTTGAAATCCATCTTACTCCATTACATAAGATATCGGCAGGATGTGTTACAAAACAAGAACCGTTTGGTGTATACTGCATTGTATATGCTCTGTTGTTTTCATCGGTTTCATACTTAATTCCAAAGCAAATTTCAGGGTCATAACACTGTCCTTTCACTCCTACAGTATCCATAATTGTAATATCTTTTTCAAGAGCATCGAAATAGCTAACAAGCTCTTTTGAACCATCTGTTCTGTATATTTTGATGTGTTCCTTATCCTTTTTTGCACTGTAAATTAATTTTGCACCGTCGAGTGGTTTAAAGTTAATATGGCAAAGATACATATATTCCATAGGATAATTACGAAGATTTTCAAGGGATACATTAATTTTGAAAATACTTTCATTTTCATAAATTTTAATACATGGAGAGAATTTATACTTTCTTACGAAAGCCGTATTATGGTTCAGTTCACCACCAAGACAAATATACTTTCCTTTTTCGTCTTCACCACAGGAAATATACGCACTGTCATAGATTTCATTAGGAATTTCTCCATGATGAGGATGCTCACTGTCAGGTGCACCAAAAGAAATTACTCCGCAATGATACATAAAGCCACCATAGTTTTTAAGATAAACCATTGTGTCCTGAGGCTCCTTTACATCGGTCTGCATTGAAATTTCTTCACCATCAACTACAAAATGCCATATCTGTTGACCTTTAAACGGAGTAAAAATAAATGAACATTTTTCATTTTCAATTTCAAGAGCCTCTACTCCTGATGGATATTTAAACGCATCAATTTTAAAGCTTCCGTATGTCAGAAGTTCCTTTTTTGTCTCTGTAAAAAAACTTTTCTGTAAATTGATTTTCATATTTTTTCCTCTTTTCTTTTTTACTTTTTTATTTAGTATACATCATGTTCCGAGATAGGAAAAGTGCATATAATCCTTTGTACTGTTCCATGCATCTCCACCCCAGGTAAAACCATACTTTTCAAAAGCCCGCACTACCGAACCATAAGGCGTAATTGAATATGGATCTTCGTATGGAAGCCAATGAGAGCCTACAACTGTTCCGTTACTGTATATGCAGTAATTTTCGTTACTGTTAATATCTATTGCAGTACCACCATTATGTTCTGTTGTACCACCTCTGAAATTATATCCGCCTATATCTTTTATTGGAAACTTTTCTTCGTCGTTATATATTTCTTCAAAAATAGCCTGCACCTTATCAGCTATATCTTTATGTACGGTTATCGAGGCTTTTGAGGAAATTTTCTTATCCCCTGAAAGACGCCATACAGGAACAGTCAGTTCAATCATCAGCGGGTCTGCTTCCTCCTTTGACTGTGGATAGGAATTTAAAATTTCTGAATATTTTTCTCCTGTTACACTTTCACAGATTATCTGTTTTTCAGCAAAATATTCACCTGATGAAATTTGGACTGTATAAATACAGTTAGGATACATTATAAAATTAATATAGTTTATACCCTCAACTTCGTATGTATAAGGCTCATTTGCTTCTATCTCACCCTCGTGTCTTGAATTTCTCTGTTCTGTTATTTTAACAGACACTTTTTCTGCATCAGAAAGAAAATTCCACATTATTTTTTTAACACCGTGTGAAACAAAACTATCACAATCTATAAACAGATTATATCTGTCTGTATATACAGGTATAAATTCGGAAAATACTCCATCGCTTTCAGCGAATATATAATACATACTTTCACTTTCTAAGCTGCTATAGTTAAGATTAAAGCTTTTCCCTTTTTGTCTGTTTCCTAATCTGCTTATATAACCATCTTTCACATTATATGCATATACATTATATGAAGAATTACTTATTACACTAAAAGAAACAATATCAGATGCTGTTATAACAGTGTCTGATATTAAATTTTCAATAACAGGTTTATCCTTTTCATTAAGCTTTGCCCCACGTAAAATAAGTATTATCGCTTCCTGATAAGATACTGCTCCGAAAGGCTTAAAGCTTCCGTCCTCGTAGCCTTTTATTATCCCGTCGCAGTAAGCTTTTGATACATAAGGAAGTGCCCATGTGCTTATTTTACCCTTATCTGTGAAATCAGGTTCAATGGTATATTCCAAATCTAATTCTTCACTATCTGCTAACGCTTTAAAAGAAAGAATAATTTTAGACATTTCCTGACGGGTAACATTATCGTAAGGAGAAAAAATTCCTTCACCTCTTCCATTCATTATACCAAGCTCATAAACTGCCGCTGCATAAGAACTGAATGTATCTTCAAAAGGTTTTGATTTTGATTCATAATCACAATCTGTTACATTTTCAAAGGCTTTTATAATAAGCTCCGCAATTTCAATACGACTTACAGGCTTTGTAAAGTCGCCTGCAATCAGATTTTGATTAAGAATACCATACAAATTTGCTTTGTCTATACTTTCTTTTGCCCAGTCTCCATAATTAACAGATGCTTCGGCAACCGGTGTTATGAAAATTAAAAAAATCAGTATAAATGAAAATATTTTTCGCATAGTAAAATTCCTCTTGTTATAAAACCATAAATAAGGTTCCCAGAGTAATAAGAATTGAACCTATTAATGTTTTATATGTAAATTGTTCGTGAAGAAAAATTGCTGCAAGAACAATTGTTATAACAACACTTAATTTATCAATTGGCACAACCTTTGATACATCGGTAAGCTGTATTGCTTTATAGTAGCAAAGCCATGATGCTCCTGTAGCAAGTCCCGAAAGTATAAGAAATGTCCAGCTTTTATTGCTTATGTTTGTTATATTTCCCTGAGTATTTGTCATAAATACCATCGCCCATGAAAGGAGCAAAACAACTCCTGTTCTTATTGCTGTGGCAAGATTTGATGGCACTCCCGTTATTCCTACTTTTGCAAGAATAGACGTAAGTGCTGCAAATACAGAAGAAAGTATTGCTAAAATTAACCACATAATGTTATCCTCCGATTTTAAATGATAATCACACTATGCCGAACAGCATAAAGCCTACTGTGTTTATTGCAAAATTTGCAAACATATGTACAAACCACGAAACATAAATATTTGAATATCTATCGTTAAGATAATTAAAGATAAGCCCTCCGACAAAAAGGCCCGATATTATTAACAAAAACAAAGGTATGCTAAACCATCCTGTCATAATTGCAACATGATAGATAGAAAATGCCACACTGCTGAATATATATGCATATTTTGCTGAAGAAATCTTTTTAAGTGTCAAAAAAGCAAAGCCTCTGAAAAAGAATTCTTCAAGAAGTGAATTTACAAATGAAATATACAAAGAAACATATATAAAATTGTTTGCATTAACCTTAACACTGTCCATCAAAGCCCCTGTAACTGAAGAAAAGTCAAAAACATCTTTTAAAAGCAAATACCCTCCAAGTATCAGAGCATATACTGAAATCCCTAAAATCAAAGCTGTTTTAAATCCATTTTTATTAACCTTAAATAAGGTTTTCAGCTTTATTCTGTTATCAGTAGATGTATAAACTACAGGCAATGCTAAAAACAAGACTATTTTTATCACTGATTTAACTGCGTATACCGGTTGCCACAAAGCATCTACCAGTGCCATAATTACACAGGCAAGTATTACAGTCCCTGTTATCAGTACACTGCTACGTTTGTTATACATTCAATCACCTCTTTTACTACAGATGTTTTTTTATTACATCCGTAACACAAGAAGCAAGAATTTTTGAACCTTCTTCCCCATAATGAACCCAGTCAGAATGCAGAGAATTATCAAATTTTTCAGTAACAGCATAAAGGTCGTTTACTTCAACGCCTAATTTTTCCATAAGTTTAACTGCCGCTTCGTTATATTCTTCTATATCCTTATTATATCTGGTAAAATCAGGATTTGCCATTTCCTCAATAACGCTTGTGGATGTTGCAAATATTATTTTGGCATTGGGCATAAAAATCTTTATCATACGGTATATTCTCTCTAAAGTCTGAACATACATTTCAAGAGGTGTAAATAAATCTTCACCCTTAAGTCTTAATACATCCCATAACCCATTATTCCAATGAACAACATCTATTTTTTCTCCATCAAATTCATTTGTCCATTCCCAAATATATCTTTGTGTGTACTGAGCAAATCTGCAGTTTTCCGATGGCTGATATACATTTGCTATTCCTTTAAGATTTTCTTTTACATATATTCCGTAACCCGGACTGTCAGGTTCAGCACCGAAACGTATAGAATCTCCAATTAAAAAAACATTTTTCATAAAAGCACCTCTGTTGTATTTATATATTTTAGGATATTTTACCATAATTTTTTGAAGATGTAAAGTGTCGGACGTTGGTATTTTTTCTGTCATTTTGAGGACGCCTGAAAATTTCATTCTGTAACTTGTACAAAATAGCTTGTAATTGAACAAAATTGCATACTTAAATATCAATTTATATATTGTAAAATTCTGCGAATTGATGTATAATTAAGTAAAATATGCAAAAGGAGTTGAGCTATTATGAAGATGACTTTCAGATGGTATGGTGGCGATGACCCTGTTACATTGGATAACATCAGACAAATACCTTGTATGACAGGCGTTGTAACTGCCGTTTATTCTGTTCCCGTAGGTCAGGTATGGCCCCAGGAAGAAATCGACAAAATGAAAGCTGAAATTAATTCTAAAGGTCTTGAGATGGAGGTTATTGAAAGCGTTCCTGTTCACGAAGACATCAAGCTCAGAAGAGGCGATTATCAGCTTTACATAGATAATTACAAAGAAAACATACGTCGTCTTGCAAAAGCAGGTGTTAAATGTATCTGCTACAATTTTATGCCCGTTTTTGACTGGACACGTTCAAGACTTGATCAACCGCTTAGCGACGGTTCAAACGCTCTTGTTTATTACAAAGAAGATGTAGATAAAATGGACCCCACAAAAATGACACTTCCGGGATGGGATGCTTCTTATTCTCCTGAAGAAATGACAGGTCTTATTGAAGAATATAAAAAAATCGGCGAAGAAGGACTTTGGGCAAACTTAGAATATTTCATCAAAGAAATTATTCCTGTTGCCGCAGAGTGCGACGTTAACATGGCAATTCATCCTGATGATCCACCATGGCCTATTTTTGGTATCCCGAGAATTATTACCAATGAAGCTAATATCGACAGATTTTTAGCTCTTTACGACGATGTTCATCACGGTCTTACCCTTTGCAGTGGAAGTCTTGGTTGTGCAAAATTCAACGATTATACTGCTATGGTAAGAAAATACGGTGCTATGGGCAGAATTCATTTTGCTCATGTAAGAAACATAAAAATTCTTGAAGACGGTTCATTTGAAGAGAGTGGACATCTTTCAGAATGTGGCTCTCTCGATGTTGTGGAAATTCTTAAGGCTTACTACGAAACAGGCTTTAAGGGTTATCTCAGACCCGACCATGGCAGAATGATTTGGGGAGAAACAGGAAAACCTGGCTACGGACTTTACGACAGAGCACTTGGTGCTATGTATATGGCAGGTATTTGGGAAACTCTCGAAAAAGAAGATAAATAAGAAAGGACTATGAAAAAATGAAACTTCCATTTAAAATTGACCTCAGTGGTAAGGTTGCTGTTGTAACAGGCGGCGGCGGTGTTCTTTGCAGCAGTTTTGCAAAGGCTATTGCTTCTTGCGGAGCAAAGGTTGCAATTTTAGACCTTAATGGTGAAGCTGCACAAAAAGCAGCTGATGAAATTATTGCAGAAGGCGGTATTGCTATCGGTGTTTCTGCTAACGTATTGCAGAGAGAAAGTCTAAACGAAGCAAAAAAGATTGTTAATGAAAAATTAGGCTCTGTTGATATTCTTTTAAACGGTGCAGGTGGTAATAACCCTAAAGGAACTACTACAAAAGAGTATTATAACATCGGTGATGAAGAGTTAGAAGATGTTAAAACATTCTTTGACCTTGATCCTGACGGAGTAAGCTTTGTTTTCAATTTAAACTTTTTAGGAACACTTCTTCCTACTCAGGTTTTTGCACACGATTTAATCGGTAAAAAAGATGCTGTTATTTTAAATGTATCGTCAATGAATGCTTTTACTCCTCTTACAAAAATCCCTGCATACAGTGGTGCTAAAGCTGCTATTTCCAACTTTACACAGTGGCTTGCAGTTCATTTTTCAAAGGTGGGTATAAGAGTTAATGCTATTGCTCCCGGTTTCTTCCTTACAAACCAGAACAAAGCTTTACTTATTGACGAAAACGGAGAATATACCGAGCGTTCAAAGAAAATACTCTCTCAGACTCCAATGGACAGATTTGGCGAAGCTGAAGAACTTATCGGTACACTTTTATGGCTTCTTTGCTATGATGCATCAAGCTTTGTAAATGGTGTTGTAGTTCCCGTTGACGGAGGTTTTTCAGCCTATAGTGGTGTGTAATAAAAATCTCCTGGATTTTTTTACATTCCCTTTTAGTAGAAAAGGAGATTATATATGAACTTTATTCACGACGATTTTATGCTTACAAATGAAACTGCAAAAAAGCTTTTTCACCAGTATGCTGAAAATTTACCAATAATTGACTATCACTGTCATCTAAATCCACAGGCAATTTATGAAAATAAAAATTTCAGAAATGCGTTTGACCTGTTTCTTAGCGGAGACCACTACAAGTGGAGACAAATGCGTTCAAACGGTACAGATGAAAGACTTATAACCGGAGACGGTGATGAATTTGAAAAATGGATGGAATTTGCTAAGGCTATGCCTTATTTAATCGGCAATCCCCTTTATCACTGGACTCATTTTGAACTTAAAAGGTATTTTGGTATTGACGAAATTCTTTCTCCTGATACTGCAAAAGCTATATGGGACAAATGTAATGAGCTTTTAGCGAAGGATGAATTCAAGCCTCAGGCATTAATTCTTCGTTCAAAGGTTGAAACCATCTGTACAACAGATGACCCTCTTGATGACTTGAAGTATCATAAGCTTTTAGCTCAGGACGGATTTGAAACAAAAGTTCTTCCAACCTTCAGACCCGATAAAGCTGTTGAAATCCTTAACACAGGCTGGAAAGAATATATAGAAAAAACAGGTGCTAAAACATTCAGCGAACTGCTTGATTTTCTTACCGACAGAATTGAGTATTTCCATAATACAGGTTGCAGAATTTCAGACCATGGTCTTAATTATGTTCCTTACGAAGAAGGCGATGCGTCTTTGGTATTTGACAAAAAGCTGAGTGGAGAAGAAATTTCTGTACAGGAAGCAGATATATTCAAAACTGCTGTAATTAAACACTGTGGTGAAAATTATGCACGTCTTGGTTGGGCTATGCAGCTTCATGTAGGTGCAGTAAGAAACAACAATACATTAATGTTTAATAAGTTAGGTCCTGACACAGGTTTTGACTCAATTAACGATTTGTGTATAGCAGAACGTCTTGCTAAATTCCTTGATTGTCTTGAAGTAAATGACAGGCTTCCAAAAACAATTCTTTATACTCTTAATCCAAAAGATAATTACGTTTTAGGTACTATGCTTGGTAATTTCCAAAAAGCACCTACCCCGTCAAAAATTCAATTTGGTTCAGGCTGGTGGTTTAATGACCAGCGTGATGGTATGGTTAATCAGATGTGCTCCCTTGCAAACTTAGGTATGCTTGGACGCTTTGTAGGTATGCTTACAGACTCAAGAAGCTTTGTATCTTATCCAAGACACGAATACTTCAGAAGAATAATGTGTAACCTTATAGGAACATGGGTTGAAAATGGTGAATATCCTATGGATGAGGCTTCTTTAAAGACAATTGTCGAAGGCATTTCTTACTATAACGCAAAAGAATATTTTAAATTTTGATTATGAATTTTAACATACTATCTGAGTTTAAGAAAAAATCTATAGCTTTTAAAATCACTGCCGTCATTGCGGCAGTGGTTATTATTGTTCTTCTGATAATCTTATATCTTCAAAATCCCAACATTCCTGCCAAAAGCATTTCTTTTGAGGATACAACTGTCTATCTTCAAAAAGATATGACATATACTTTAAAACCAAATGTATTACCGTACAATGCAACTATAAAAAATCTTGTATATAAGTCTTCCAATGACAATGTTATCAGGATAACTAAAAACATAATTACTGCCACAAGAAATGGTAAAGCTTTTGTTTATTGCTACGATAAGAAAAACGGAACAAAAAGTAATGTTCTTACTGTTAAAGTTGTTGAAAGTATACCATCACTTATACCACAGGATGAAAAAGAAAATGAAGAACAAATAATTGAGAATTCTTCAGAAGAAGCACATTATGTTTACTATACAGATAAAGGTGAAAAATACCACACAAAAGATTGTTCTTATCTTGGTAAAAATCCCAGAAAAGGCATTTTGTACAATGTAGAGCTAAGTGGCAGAGTCCCTTGTAAGAATTGCAAACCTTGACATAGGTTTCACTTTATGCTAAACTTAAAAAGGTAACGTAAAAATCACATTAGTAAAATTTAACACCTTATCTGCCTGTAATAAGGTGTTGTTATTGTTGTTTACAGGCAGAAAGGCTTTGGATGTTTTTATGAATAACAAATACGAAGAAATTTTAAAATTCAAATGTCCAAGATGGAACGAGCTACCTGAAATTGAACTTTATATGGATCAGGTAGTGAATTTACTTGACAAAAAGCTGTCAATGCTTTCAGTTGATAATGAAAAAACTGTTACTTCAACCATGATAAACAACTATGTAAAGCAAAAAATAATAACTCCGCCTGAAAAGAAGAAATATGACCGAAAACATGTTTCTAATCTATTTATAATACTTCTTTTAAAAAAAGCTTTCTCAGTTTCTGAAATTGCTTCATTTCTTGAGCACATTAATAAAAACGAAAATACAGCCGAAGCTTACGACAGTTTTTGTGAACAGGTAGAATACTGTATTGGTATGCTCTTTGATAACATTGAAATTACAGGTCAGATTAATTCTGAAGATAAAATAACAGAAACAGTTGCTTTTGCTTTTGCTTGCAAGCTGTATGCTCAAATATTACTGAAAAAGGATGACGAAAATGAATGATATCATAAAACAGGCAAAAGATGCCATAACTGAATTAATTGAAAAAGCACATCTTAAAAAAGGTGATTTGCTGGTAATAGGATGTTCGTCAAGTGAAATATGCGGCGATAAAATCGGTTCTAATTCCAGTGTCGAAACTGCCGATGCTGTTTTTAGTGCTATATACGAAGTAGTTAAAGAAAAGGAAATTTATCTTGCTGCACAATGCTGCGAACATTTAAACCGTGCAATTATTATTGAGGAAGAATATGCTAAAAGCCACAACTTAGAACCTGTTAATGTTGTTCCCCAACCTAAAGCAGGAGGCTCTTTTGCAACAATGGCCTACAGAGAATTCAAAAATGCGATGGCTGTTGAAGAAATAAAAGCTGATGCAGGTATGGATATTGGAGATACATTAATCGGTATGCACCTGAAAAAGGTTGCAGTTCCTCTGAGACTTTCTGTAAAGAAAATCGGTTGCGCAAATCTTGTATGTGCAAGAACACGACCTAAGTTTATTGGCGGAATCAGAGCAAACTATGATGAAGATTTGATGTAAAATACACCCCGAAAGAATTAGTCTTTCGGGGTGTTAACATTTAATCGTTTTAAGAATTCACAATAGGAGCATTTGTGAAAAGCATTGAAATTCCATTTTCATTACATTTGGCAATAAATTCTTCATCTTTTGCAGAGCCACCCGGCTGAATTATTGCTGATACTTTATTTTCAATACATACATTTATTATCTCATCATACTCAATGGCAGATTCTGAAGCAACAACTGCTCTTTCTGCTTTATTCCCAGCCGATGTCAGTGCGTTAATACATGCAGTAATTCTATTGGTTTGACCTGCTGAAATTCCAATTGTCTGACAATCTTTTACAACAATTACTGAATCTCCTTGTATATGTCGTGCTATTTTCCAGGCAAACATCAAATCATTTATTTGATGTTCATCAGGCTTTATTTCTGTTACACATTGACTTTCATTAACAGATACGGAAATATTATTTACATTTCTCATTAAAAGTCCACCTTGAATTTTCATTACTTCAAAGGTTCTTTCAGTAATATCACTTGAATAAACATCATAACTGAAAACACTGAGACCTTCCTTTGAAGAACAAATATCAATAGCTTCTTCCTTATAAGATAAGGCAACCACCGCATGATACGGATTCTTAATAATTTCCAATGCAATTTTTTTATCTACCTCACCGGATAAAACAACAACTGCACCACTGCAGGATATACTGTCTGTTCTGCTTGCTTTTACAAAAGCTTCATTAAGTTCTTCAGCTACTGCTACACCACATACCGTCATATGTTTAGCGATAACAGCCACATTCTGTCCCTGAAATTCTTTCAGAACTTCCACTGCAAAGTCAATATCTCTATAGGTATTGAACGATGCTTTCGGACCACAAAGAAGCTCCATATCACAAAGCCCCTTGGAATCAGAGAGACAGCTTCTGTATAGTGCTGCTGTGTGCATATCGTTCCCGTCGGCAGGAAGATCAGATACTTTATCATACGCAGAATTAAATATTTCAGGATAAGCAAAAGCACTTACCTTCGTTCTGGTGTAATCTGCGATAACAGAGTCAAATCTGCACAAATAATCCATTGCTTTATGACATAAATTAAGCTTTGTATCCTTTGTAACTTCACCATAAGAACTTATTTCGTTTATAACCGTCTCATAATCTGCACTGCCTGTTATGGCAACAACATCGTTAACATTTTTTATTGCAGAACGAAGGACAGAACTTGCTCCAAAATCAAAATTATTCATTACCGAATAAAAATCTTCATTAACACCAAATACATTAACCGGATTGAGCATATTTACCACTACCACATCTACCGGTTCAATTCCACTTTCAAGAAGCTTGTTGATTTCATCAGGATTAGTACGGTCTACTAATATTGCTTTATGTATATTCCCATCAAAATCTATATTTGAAGTCTCAAAAGCAGCGATACCATTCTCTCTTAAAAATTCCGCGGTATCGAAATCAGCGATTATTTCATAACTGTTTTCTGACAATGCTGTTGCAAATTCTAAGAGTCCGTCTTTGTTTTTAGCACTGATGAAAGCACATTTCTTCATAATCTTTTCCTCCCATACGGATAAACTCCCTATCCATACAATTTAATTTTATCATATTTATGATAAGTTGTCAAATTTACAGGTTTCTCCCTATAACTTTATTTTCTGTGGGATAATTTTTTCGTTGAGTTTTCGTTCAAAATTTACATAACAAAAAGCAGAGACTAATAATCTCTGCCTTGCTTAAACATTATGACACATTAACCTTTTAACTCATTATAATAGTTAAATATCTCTGTCGCAGTCTTTTTATCTGTCATAATCTTATAATTACCACTATTTGTATGTATGTGTACCCAAATCCCCTCAACAGAAATATTTCCTATTTGTTCAAATTTCAAATTAAAATCCAATGGACTAAAATTTTGAATTCCCTTTCCTATAACTCTATCTTTGTATATATCAACATATGATGAAGAATTGATATATCTTAATGTTGCTGTTATTATTCCGTCACCAATAAAAAACAAGCCCAAAAGAAGCACTACTATTAATGTATCATCTGATGAATGACTACTAAGAAAAAAATAACCACACAAAATAAGAAAGCCTATTACACCTATCATAACCGCACATACAATACCTGTATTTTTATATTTTGTGTTGGTGTTTTTAGTTGATATAATTACATCGTTCATTTGCAATTTCTCCTTTTTAATCTTATCGTTTTGCGCAATATTAATTTATATAACACCAAATAATCAACCCTCCTATTTTAAATATTTACAAATTAAAAAATGCGCCAACCGTAGTCAGCGCAATAAAACGCAAACTCCGATTGTCGCCAAACAAACTTTATACAGTACGAGATATACGCACACACTTATAAATGGAATTTGCATTTTTAACAGATTCACACAATAAGTGTATGCAAACAAAAGTATATTATAAATAAAAATATACCTCGCTTCTGTATAAATATTCAGTTTGTTTGGCAACTACTATTATATCATAATTTTTATAAAATGCAACACTTTTGACCATTTTTTGTTTTCAACTGATTAATTTTTATAGGATACAGTATTTTTCAGTGGAAAATCTGTAAAATATACGTGGTTGGAAAATCAAACGGCAAAAACCGACACTTATAAAAAGGCTCCCTTGTGTAAAGGGAGCTGTCAACGGAGTTGACTGAGGGATTGTTTGACTTCATTATCAATAAACACACATACTCCCTCAAAGTTCTTGTTTATGTCAAGATTTGATATTCTTATAACTCTTAATCCATATTTTTCTAAAAACTCTGTTCTCAAAGCATCTTTTTCTATTCCTTTATCATAATAATGTTGCGAACCATCCAATTCAATAATAAGCTTTGCTTTGGCACAGTAAAAATCAACTATATATTTCCCTATCACTTTCTGCCTTATAAACCTGATAGGATATTCTCTCAAATAATCATACCAAAGGTGCCTTTCTTCTTTTGTCATATTCTTTCTCAATGCTTTTGCAAGAGGTACAATTTCTTTGTTGTGTTTATAATCCATTACAATCCCTCCGAGTTGCTTCGCAACCCACCTCCCTTTACACAAGGGAGGCTTTTGATAGTGCTTTCTTTTAATTTATATTATCATTTTTAATGCTTTTAGTCAACACAATCAACTATTCGCAAATAATTACATATTAACTTAAAATATTTTTGAGATTTCAACGAAAAGTCAATTTCACAGAAAATCGAGTTATAGGGATTTATTTAATACATAAATTAAAAATACCGTTTCATAAACGGTATTTTTGATATATTAGACTGTCTTTTTATATTTAGGTATAAATAGCTTCATTCCTTTTCGCAAGTTTGAATTTTCAAGATTATTAAGTTCTTTTATTTTTTCTGCACTTGTCAGATATTTTTTTGCCAATGACCACAAATCATCATCCTCACCTGTAAAATATACAGTAATTGATGGTGTATCAGGCTGCAGTTTTCTTTCAGAAAAAACTACATCGGTTATAACGTCAAGTTCCTTTTGTGTATACAAAAGACCACATACATTTACATTGCATCGCACCTGAATACTTCCGTCAGATTCTAAAGTATAGCTCTCTCCGCCTGCATTACAATACACATCACAACAAGGCATTTTTTCATCTGTATTGTAATCGGAAGTATATGTATAATCTGCCACATTTTTCAAAGTCTTTAAAGTTTTGTTAGCATCATCGAGTATACATAATGATTTAATGCTTACTTTTCCTTTAAGGTTAATTTTCCCGTCTGTTACATTTACCGACTCATTTTCTGCCGACACACAAACGTTAAGCACTCTGTCAATTTTTTCTCCGCTTTCAAGGTTGCCTTTTACACTGACCTGACCATTAAAGCTTTTTAACGGTACCCTTACAGGGACACTTGTTCTTTTCATCTCACTACTTTGAGTTATGCTGTAACAATCGTCCACAAGAGTTATAATATCGTCTTTATAGCAATAAACTCTGCCTCTTAATTCCGTGCTAACCTCAAAATCACGGATTGCAATAGCATCCCCCTCGCATTTTGTTGTGCACACTGAAATATCTGTATAAGAAAAGCTATCCTCACTAATTCCGTCCACATCAAATATTTCAGTAAATGGTGTTACCTTACTTATATTTCTTATGATTTCTGTTTCTGTTTCTTTATATATTAAATCTGTTGTTACTTCGCCCTTTATTATTACCTTGTTATTAATGACTCTTACATTTTTTTCACTTACTGTTGATACAACATCAAGCACTTCGGATGCACTTAATTTATCATTTGGAATCTCTATGTTATCATTAACCTCAAAAAGCTTTTCAAAATCTGTCTGTGGACTTAAAAAACTAAACTCGGCAAACTTTTTTTCTGTTGCATCAGAAACTATATCATAAACAGAAGAAAGAGTATTTTCTTCATATGCTTCAACATTTAAAGAGATTGCCGATTTTAAAGACAGTTTTCTCCCATTAAGAATATTACATTTTGCCTCCTTGAGACAATAATCAAGAGAAACCTTCATACCGGGAACTGCTTTGGGTAAATCAATAACATCAGTAAAGGCTGCTGTATGTTTTATACTCTCATTGTGATTATCCTCGGTTGCATAAATAATTTTATAATCCACATTACCATAGATTAAAATTCTGTCGTTCTGCAATTCTCTTCCTGTTATTTTCGGTTGTGCATTTACTGAAACAATAACTCCTGCATCAGGATTAACATCGGGTACAATTACATCACATTCCACATTAGTAACAGCTTTTGCGTTGGAAACCATAGTTGTGTAAATTATATCTTTTCTTTTAATTTCTGTATCCATATTAACGCCCTCTCATATAAATTCTTTATTCCATTTTATTACTGATTTAAAAGAATTATGAATAAAATTAACTCATTGTAAAACAATAAGAATATGAATAATTTATATGACCTTTTAAAAAACATATTCACCGTTAAAGATAACGATGTTTCTCCAAAAAAAGATTCTACAGCACCAAATGAAAAAAATGCTGTCTTTGTATCAGACAGTTATAAAGACAATCTAAATATTATAAAGTCTTATTATACCGCTCCCTTAAACTCAGATATCAAAATAAGAGAATTTCGGACAGGTGGTAAAAATGCTTTTGCAGTGTTTGTGGAAAATTTAGTAAATTCAGAATTTATGAACACCTGCATTCTCGCTCCGTTGATGCTCCTTGAAAACAATTGCACAACAGATATTGTTACCAAGACTTTGATTGTACACAATCAGGTATCCACAGCAAAAGATTTCAGCAAAATTCTCTCGTCTCTTAATATGGGTGATTGTATAATCTTTATAGACGGGATTAATGAGGCCGTTATATGCGATATAAAATCATGGTCCCGCAGAGGTATAGAGCCTCCGATTTCGGAAGCTGTTATTTATGGTCCCCACGAAGGCTTTAACGAGAATTTTAAAACTAATACAGCTTTAATAAGAAAAATCGTACGAAATGAAAATATGATTTTCGAAACTGTCAACGTAGGCAAAATAAGTCAAACCCCTTGTGCATTGCTTTATATGAAAAATATTGCCGATGACAAAATAGTAAATGAAATCAGACGCAGACTTACAAATATTGATACTGATTATATTTTTCAGTTGGGAGAGCTTGAGCAATATATTGAAGACAGCAGCTTTTCATTGGTTCCTCAATTTCTTACAACAGAACGCCCTGATAAAGCAGCAAATGACCTTATAGAAGGCAAAATAGTATTAATACTTCAGGGCAGTCCTTTTGCTTTAATAGCTCCCGTAACAGCAGGCGAATTTATAACAACGGTGGAAGACAGTTACATTCGATTTCCCTTTTCAAATTTAATAAAACTGATAAGAATTGCAGGAATATTTATGTCTTTTCTGCTTGCAGGGCTTTATGTAGCTATTGTAAATTTCCATCAGGAAATGATACCTACAAGTCTTTTGTTTGCAATAGAGGCATCACGACAGGCTGTTCCTTTTTCTGCATTCGGCGAAATTCTGCTTATGGAATTTGCTTTTGATATAATCAGAGAAGCAAGTATCCGTGTACCATCATCTATTGGCTCTACATTGGGTATAATCGGAGGTCTTATTATAGGTCAGGCCGCTGTTGAAGCAAATCTGGTAAGTCCAATAGCAATAATAACTGTTGCTCTTGTAGGTATTGGCTCCTTTGCTACACCTAACTATGCTTTTAATATGGCATTAAGATTTTTAAGGTACATTTACCTGATTTTAGGAGCTTTGGCAGGCTTTTTCGGTATTACATTAGGATTACTGATAAACGTTTATTTGCTTGCAAAAATTAATTCTCTCGGCATTCCTCTTCTCAGCGGGACAGGTTCAAAAAGCGAAAACAATTTCTGGGGAACGTTTTTCAAAGCTCCGGTTTTAAAAAGAGAATTACGCCATAAATTTTTGAATGCAAAACAAAACCGTATGCAATCGGAAATAAGCAGGAAATGGAAGGAAGAAAAAAATGAATGACAAAAATATCGGAATATTCGAAGCAAGTGTATTATTCATAAACTTAATTTGTAATAAATTCTTTTTATTTGCCCCCGAATATTTCCGTATTGCATCTCAAGGTGGCATAGTGCCAATGATAGTTGTTATGTTTATCTTTATGTTTGCAGTATGGTTTTTTTACAGCAAGATAAACTTCAAGTCAAAATCCTTCGGGAAAATTTCAGCAAGTATTCTCGTAGTAATATATATTTTTTCTCTTGCACTTACAATACGTCAGTACACCGAAACCGTAAAAATAATTTCTCTTACAAACTCTTCGCTGTACTTCATTGAAGCAATTTTTATTATTGCTATGCTTTTTGGTGCATTATCAGGATTTAAAAGTATATTTAAAGCACATGTAATTTTTGTTCCTGCAATATTTATTACAACAAGTATTCTTACTTTATGTGCCTCAAAAAATCTTGATTTTTACCTGCTTACACCACTTTTTGGAAATGGTATCAGAAACATTTTAACTCAGGCTTTTTTTCTGATATCAACTTTTCTTGAGTTTACTTTATTTTTCTTGGTTAAGCCTTTTATGAAAGATAAAAAGGCCTTTTTCAAAGCTGGTAATATAATACTGTTAATTTCATTTGTAATAATTAGTATAATTACACTTTCCTATTCAGCATCATTTTTCGGGGATAGCTCAGTAGAAAAATACCCTCCTGTATTTCAGATAATACGCCTTATTAATTCAGGGACCTATTTCCAAAGGTTTGATTCATTATTTCTTATAGCATTTTCACTGTCAGCTTATCTGTATCTTGGAGCAATGCTGTATTTCATTTCTCTGATTTTTAAGAACGCATTTAAAATTCAGAACACGAAGGTTATTATTATCCCCTTATGGTTTATAACAGTTTCTGTTTCTTTTGTAAATATTCTAAGCAATTTTGTAACTCAAAGTCTTAAAACAGCAAATATGTTTTTATGGATATTACCTGTCCTGTTTCCATTGCTTCTTGCAAAGAAAGGAACTGATACAATATGAAAAAACTCATTATATCAACATTATTTTGTTTAGTTTTTCTCTGCGGCTGTTCAGGTGGGAAAGAAATTGACGATAAGGCATATGTAACTGCAATCGGTATAGACAGTTTCGATGAAAACAATTTCAAAATTACATTTGTTACGGCAATACCTTCAAATATTACTTCAGAAGGTGGAGGAGAAAAACCTGTTTCATTCACAACAGTTACTGCCAAAAACATTTTTACTGCAGGCGAAAAAATCAGCAGTAAGCTTAACAGGAAAACAGACTTCTCTCATTGCAGATTGATTGCTTTTTCTCAGGAAATAGCATCAAGCGGACTTAATAAATTCAAAAAAACACTTCTTAATGAAAAAAGCTTCAGACCAAACACCCTGATTGCTGTAACCAAACAGGAAACTACCGAATTTTTTAAGAATTCATCATCTGCTTTTGAATCTAATCCCGCTAAATATTTTGAACTTATGTTTAACAGTTATAATTCTATAAATTCAGTAAACTGTACTCTTAAAGATTTTTCCGGAGGAAGAGAAAAAGTTCTTCCACTTGCAGACAATGGCAATGTTAATGAGTGCGTAATAATAAAAAACGGGAAAGCAATAAGCACATTAAACAGCAGAGATGTTATACTCTACAAAATACTCTCAGGAAAATTTAAAAACGGTTATATTGATTTTAACGAAGAAAATGCCACGCTTTTTCTTAACCAAGAGAAAAAACCTGATGTAAAAATCACTACCGATAAAAATTTGAAAATTGATATAACATTGCATCTTACAGGAGAGCTTATTGCAGAAAATAAATCACTGTCTCATCAAAAATTCATAAATGAAATAAAACAAAACTGTACGAACTTTCTTTATTTCTCCTCAAAAGAGCTTGACTGTGATGTGCTGAATTTTCTGAACAAAACCCGACCTGATTTTTTGACTATGACAGATTATAAAAAATACGCACCTGATAAAAAATACAAAAATGCTGAATATAGCATCAAAATCATTTATTCTGATTTGAAAACAGGAGAAAGGAATTTAAAGCTTTGATTTATAAAATAATCTTTTTTTTCGCTTTAATTATATTTACATCAAGAACTGTAAGCTTTGCTTTTTTATGCAGAAAAAAAGGACAAGAAGGGTTTTTGCCCATTCTTGTCCTGAGTGTTTTTATGTTTATTTCCCCATTTATTGCATATATACTAAATATTTATTTATGAGTATCACGGTCTGACAACATAGTCTGCAACTCTTCCATAAATGTTTTGATATCTTTAAACTGTCGGTAAACAGATGCAAAACGCACATATGCTACATCATCAATATTCTTAAGCTCATCCATTACACGTTCACCTATACGAACAGTTGTAATTTCTTTGTCAAGCATACTGTAAGCTTCATTTTCAATATCATCAACAATTTTTTGTATCTGTTCCATACTTACAGGTCTTTTTTCACAAGCTTTTACTATACCGTTAATTAGTTTCTGTGAATCAAACATTTCTCTTGATTTATCTTTTTTTACTACTCTCAGAGGTATGCTCTCTACTTTTTCATATGTAGTAAATCTTTTGCCGCAAACAATACATTCACGACGTCTTCTTATATTAGTATTTTCTTCAGTAGGTCTTGAATCTATTACCTTACTTTCAATACAAGAACAAAACGGACACTTCATTTTTAACAACAACCTTTCCAATAAATATTATTTAAATGCTTTCAAGTCTCAGTCATCAATAAAAATAAAACCTTCCCAAAACACTTCTGCAATCTTATACGTATCTCCTGATTTACCTAACAAATAATAACGTGTTACTTCTCCATCGCCGATTTGGGGTCCCACACTTAAATACTTTTGATTTAATTTAACTGTTTTGTCAACTTCAACTATTGCAAATTCTGTCATATTAAGCTCACTGAGTAATTTAACAATATTCTGTTTATTCTTAGACGAAATTTCATCAAGGTCATCTTTATCAAGAACATCTATTTCATCAAGAATAACTTTATTGCAATATAAACCCTCTTTAAACTGTTTTTCTTCATTTTCGGTTGTAATTCTCAGATTTTCTGTTACTGAATTCTTTACCTCAGAATAATTTCCCGACATTCTGTTACGATAATATTCATAAACCATAAGTTCAAGACTGTTTTCTATACTATCATCCAAAATAAGAGTCCTGTCATCTGAAACAAAAGGATTGTCAATATGAATATCAAGCACAGGGAGTCTTCTTTCGTCTACATAATTATCCTTAAAATATTTGTCAATATCGATTTTTTTAATGTTTTCTTCTTTCTCAGACACATAAATGGCTGTAGGTCCGTCAGATGCACCAATTCTGCCGATACTCACAGCACTGCATGCAGTAAGTAACAAACACCCTGCAAGCATTATTAAAGCTATAATTCTTTTCATAATAACCCCCTTACCTTTCTGTTCGCAAATAGTAGATATAAATTCCTTATTCTCGTGCCAAAGGGACATATCACATTACAAAGTAATATATCGCACCGAAGGTATCTCGCAAATTCTGCAAGGAATTTATATCGCTGAATTCAACTTCGTTGAATTCATTATATAATTAGGTGATAGAAAAGATGCACCTTGTCTTGTCGATATGCAAACTCCGTTTGCTCGATATTTTTGCTTCCGCAAAATCGATATGTTTTTCGCTTTGCTCAAAACTCGATATGATATAAATCTCGTTGCCGAAAGGCAACATATCGAGTGC
>JAZNWH010000010.1:0-19645 GCA_045593265.1 Clostridia bacterium
TCGAACCTAAAGCAAGATAAAATTGTTGCTTTTTCAAGGCGGCAGGTCGCAGTAATACTTTCGTATTATAAGACCGACAACGATGAAAAACAGCTATTTTACTTGATTTAGGCGAGTTCGGATACTAACGCAACTGCTTAGTTCGTCCGTTCTTGAACATTTTTTCCTATCCTCACACAAAAAGAGGATGTAAAAAATCGTTGATTTTTTACATCCTCTTCTTTATCCGCCATAATTAATCATAGTGTCTATTGCCTTTTTAGCCTTAAGTCTTTCGTCTTCCGATAGTATTATTTCCTCTCCTGAATATCCTCTAAGGCAATTATATACATCAACTAATGTAGTAAGACGCATATCCTCGCATATACAATGCTTTGAAAGAGGATAAAATTCCTTATCAGGGTAAGAAAACTGAAGATGCTGAACTATACTGTTATCTGTTCCTATAACAAATCTCTTAGAACTGCTTTTTTCTACAAAAGCAAGTATTCCTGTGGTGCTTCCTGCAAAATCTGCCTGATTGGTTACTTCCTTTATACACTCAGGGTGAACCAATAAGAGTGCATCAGGATGGTTCTTCCTTGCTCGTACTACATCTTCTGCTGTGATTTTCATATGAACAGGACATCCACCTTTGATAAAGTGAAATTTCTTTTCAGGCACCTGTTCTTCTATCCATGAACCTAAGTTGCAATCAGGAATGAAGAGAATTTCTTTATTTGGGATTTTCTTTACTATTTCCAAAGCTGATGCAGAGGTTACACACACATCACAAAGAGTTTTAAGCTCTGCTGTAGTATTGATGTACGCAACTACTGCACAACCTTTATGTTCTTCTCTTAATCTTTTCAGTTCCTCATATGTAAGCTGTTCTGCCATAGGACAACCTGCATCTGAGTGGGACAAGTATACCTTTTTATCAGGTGAAAGAATTTTTGCGGTTTCTGCCATAAATCTTACACCACACATTAATATGTTTTTCTGCGGCAGAGACTGGGCTTGCTTGCTGAGACCATAGGAATCTCCTACAAAATCAGCAATTTCAGTAATTTCCTGTGTCTGATAAGCATGTGCCAGTACACAAAAATCTTTTTCAGCTTTTAATTTCTTTATCTTTTCCTGTAATTCTTTTGTGTTATACATTATGTTCCTTCTTTTCTGATTTTTACTCAATCTATTATAGTCGAAAACTATATATATGTCAAGGAAAGCAGAAAATTTGTTTTTACATATGTCTTGTCAGATGTAAAGTTTTGTGTTATACTATACTAAGAATGGAGGATTTATGAATACAGATATATTAATAGCAGGTTCAGGCTGTTCAGGCTTATATTGTGCACTAAATCTGCCCTATGACAAGAAAATAACAGTAATAACAAAGTCAGATGCTGAAAGTAACGATTCTTTTCTTGCTCAGGGTGGTATATGTGTTCAAAAAGATGATGATGATTTTAAATCATTTTTCGAAGATACGTTGAAAGCCGGACACTATGAAAATGACAAGACAAGCGTAAAAATTATGATTGAAGAATCCCGTGATATTATTAATGATTTAATAGGCTTTGGTGTTGATTTTTCTAAAAATACAGATGGCAGCTTTAATTATACAAAAGAAGGTGCCCACTCAACAAACAGAATTCTTTTTCATAAAGATATCACAGGCAAAGAAATTACAAGTAAGCTTTTAAACGAGGCACAAAAACGCAGTAACATCGAAATACTTGAATACACTACACTACTCGATATTATTGTTAGTGATAACTGTTGCACAGGCGTTATTTTAGCTCTTGAGAACGGAGAAATTATTACTTTAAGTTGTGAATATACAGTTCTTGCAACAGGTGGAATAGGTGGTCTTTTTGAACATTCCACTAACTTTCCTCATCTTACTGGAGACAGTCTTGCTATTGCAATAAAACACGGTATAGAGCTAAAGGATATTGACTACATACAAATCCACCCAACCACCCTTTATGCCGGTGAAAAAAAAGAAAGAAGCTTTTTAATTTCGGAATCTGTAAGAGGTGAAGGGGCGAAATTGTACGACAAAAATATGAATCGTTTTACCAACGAGCTTCTCCCCCGTGATTTGCTTACACAGGAAATTTACAAACAAATGGAAAAAGACAAATCAAAACACGTGTGGGAAGATTTAAGAACTATTCCTACCGATGAACTTAAGGACCATTTTCCAAATATACTCAGCCACTGTAAAGAAAAAGGCTTCGATGCTGAAAAAGAATGCATCCCTGTAGTTCCCGCACAACACTATTTTATGGGTGGCATAAAGGTTGATTATAATTCAAAAACATCTATGGATGGCTTGTACGCAATAGGTGAAACTGCCTGCAACGGAGTTCACGGGAAAAATCGACTCGCAAGCAATTCACTTTTAGAAAGTCTTGTCTTTGCAAGACGTGCAGCTAAAGACATTATAAGTAATCCAAGAAAAAAAGCCCCTATTACTCATATAAACACAAAAATATATGAAGACAGAGAAAAATTAGAAGCAGAATATAAAAACACAGTACTAAATAAAATAAAGGAGAAAAAAGAAAATGTTTGACAAAGCTACATTAAAATTACAGGTAGACCCCCTTATATTAAGTGCCTTAAAGGAAGATATCAGTCAGGAAGACGTATCCACCAATAGTGTTATGCCAACCTACACCAAGGGAGAAGTTGAATTAATCTGTAAGCAAGACGGTATTCTCTGTGGTATGCAGGTATTTGAAAGAGTTTTTACACTTATTGATGAAACTACAGAATTTGAGCTTTTCGCCAACGATGGTGATGAAATTAAAAAAGGTCAGCTTATAGCTAAGGTAACAGGTGATATACGCGTACTTTTATCAGGGGAACGTACTGCACTTAACTATCTTCAAAGAATGAGTGGTATCGCAACATATACCCATCAGGTTGCATCACTTCTTAAAGGGACAAATACCACCCTGCTTGACACAAGAAAAACAACTCCAAACAACAGAATATTTGAAAAATATTCTGTTAAAGTAGGTGGTGGAAGCAATCACCGTTACAACTTATCAGACGGAGTTATGCTTAAGGACAATCATATAGGTGCTGCAGGAAGCATAAAAAAGGCTGTACAGATGGCAAGAGATTATGCTCCTTTCGTAAGAAAAATCGAAGTTGAAGTTGAGAATATGGAAATGGTAAAAGAAGCAGTAGAAGCAAAAGCTGACATTATTATGCTGGACAATATGACCCACGAACAAATAAAAGAAGCTGTTGATTATATAAACAAGCGTGCTGAAATTGAAGTATCAGGTAACGTTACAAAAGAAAACATTGCCATACTTACTGATTTAGGCGTTGACTATATTTCAAGTGGTGCTCTTACCCACTCAGCTCCTATACTTGATTTATCTCTTAAAAATCTCCATGCAATTTAAGCATACGGGAATTGAACCCCGTATGCCTTAAACTTGATTAATTTGCACACTTTTAATTTGTCGTCCTTGAAAGGCGTCAGCCTTCCTTCGTCCTTCGCATCAAAATTGCACTAAATTTTTCTGCGTTTAAGGTCGAAGAGTTTTAAAATAAGAAATTTTGATATAAGACAAGGAAAATACAAAAATAATACTAGCGTATATTTGTAGAATTTTCCGCAGTGTTATGCGAAATTTCTATTTTAAAACCATATGGGGTTCGACTCCCGTGTGCTTAATATTTACTTTAAGATGCATTTGTGATATAATTGTTATTGTTAAAACATAAGCAATATTAATTATAACGAGGTAAAAAACGTGGATACAATTACTGTTAATGCACATGCAAAAATAAATATTACCCTTGATGTTACAGGAAGACGTGAAAACGGATATCATGATGTGAAGATGATAATGCAGATGATAGATATTTACGACAGGGTTACAGTTTCTTTAAAAGATGAGGGTATAAGTTTAAAAAACAGCGTGGAGTTTCTTCCTGTTGACAGCAGGAATTTGGCATATCGTGCCTGCGAGCTTTTCCTTAAAGAAACAAATATAAAGACGGGTGCTGATATTTACATAGAAAAAAATATACCAGTATCTGCAGGACTTGCAGGCGGAAGCAGTGATGCTGCAGCTGTGCTCGAGGCGATGAATGTACTTACCAAGGCAAATCTTTCTACAAAGAAGCTTATGGAAATAGGACTTAATCTTGGGGCTGATGTTCCTTACTGTCTGTTTAAGAAAACTGCACTGGCTGAAGGCTTGGGAGAGAAACTTACGGAAATAGCACCCCTGAGGAAAAGCATTGTATGTCTTGCAAAGCCGGATTATAATGTAAATACTGCATCGGTTTACAAGGAATATGATTTAAAAAAGAATACTATGCATCCTGATACAGAGGGGGCTATCAGGGCAATTGAGAATAATGATTTAAAATTACTAGGGAAAAGAATGTATAATGTTCTTGAGGAGGTAACGGGAGAAAAATATTCTGTGATAGGTAAAATTAAGAGCATTATGTATGATAATGGTTCTGTTGGTGCTATGATGAGTGGAAGCGGACCATCTGTTTTTGGTTTCTTTGAAGATGAAATATGTGCCCGAAAAGCTAAGGCTGAAATAGAAAAATTATGTTCATTCTGCACGGTAACACACACTATAGTATAAATATGTAAATTAATGGCAATAATCTTTTTGGGTGATAAATTTGAAAAGATTGTACATTATATTAATCTGTGCTTTTGTAGCAGTTTCCGCAACAGGAGTGTATGCTTACAGGGTAAATAAAGATTTAAACGAAAATATTATCAGGCTGCACATTTTAGGTAACAGTAACAATATATTTGACCAGGAAATAAAGTACAAAATAAGAGATAAGGTCATAAACAGCTACAGCTTTGAGGGAGAAACAAAGGACAAACAATACAAAATCCTTGAAAGTAATCTTGACAATATAAAAACAGATGTTGACAAGTGGTTAATGGAGCTGGGCGTTGATTATCAGTGCAGTGTTACATTGACAGATGATGTCTTTCCTACTAAAGAATATGGTAATATAAGGCTTCCCTATGGGAAATATACAGCTTTAAAAATAATACTCGGTAACGGAGACGGCAGAAACTGGTGGTGCGTTATGTTTCCGCCAATGTGTTTCGTGGAAGGGACAACAGGCTTTATTGATGAAGAAAGCAATAAATATTTAAAGGAAAATCTTACTCCTGCAGAATATAAGCTTATAACAGGAGAAGATGTTCAGATACGTTTTAAAACAGTGGAAATAATCAATAAAATATTTAATTAGAATAAAGAACACCTCTTATGGCGAAATGTACCATAGAGGTGTTTTTGATATTACATCTGTTTATATTGTTTTCTGAATGTGGAGGGTGATACTCCATATTTATCTTTAAAAACTTTATAAAAATTACTCAGGCTTTGAAATCCGCATTCATAACACATATCTATTATTTTTATGTTGGTGTGAATAAGCAGGTTTGTAATATAGTTAATTCTCAGCTCATTTACAAATTCCGACAAAGTAACACCTAAGTAACTTTTTATACATCTTGCAAGATGTTCTCTTGTTTTACCGCTCAGCTCTATCATTTTTTCTGTACCAGCAATAAAGTTTTCCGGTTTTTTCATTTCAACTATTAATTCCGACAACCATTCGGGCGTTTTGTCATCGGTATTCTCTGAAAGTTTAAAAAAGAATTTTACAAAAATATCAGCAAGAATTACTCTCATTTTCAGTTTGAGAGCTTTTTTGTCCTGCCAATTTACAATGTTTAGCTGACTTATTTGCTCTAAAACCTGATTTTTTTCTCTGTTACTTAATAAAACGATTGGAGGCATATCGCTAAAAAGCAAATTATTAACTATCTGTTCATCAGAAAAATAATCAAATAACTTTTCCGCAGTTTCCTTTGTGAATGTTAAATTTATATATGTTGTTTCATTGCTTTCGGGTGTGTCATATATGTACCCATGAACATCATCGGGACGTATAAAAATAAGACTTCCTTCGGGGAGATTTAATATTTTTCCGTTGGTTTCCTGAATAACAGTGCCTGATATTGTTATCACAATTTCGTAAAACTCATGGCAGTGAGGATTGTATCTGTCGTTTATACCGTAAACATACTGATAAAGGCATTCTGATTCGGCATCTACGCAATCTTTAACTGTTAAACGTTTGTAATTTTCCATATTTCGTCTCCTTTAATATCACTATACAGGAATATTATATCACAATATATGTAGATGTACAAAGGTTTTTATAATAAAATTATAAAAAATGTATACAGAGGAGGCTGTAAATTTGAGAAAATTACATTTATTGTGCAACGCACATCTTGACCCTGTTTGGCTGTGGAGACGTAACGAAGGTATGGCAGAAGCAATTTCGACCTTCAGGGTTGCCGCAGACTTTTGTGAAAACTATGATGGATTTATTTTCAATCATAATGAAGCTGTTTTATACGAATGGGTGGAAGAATACGAACCTGAGCTTTTTGAGCGTATAAAAAAACTTGTTAAGGCAGGCAAATGGGTTATTATGGGTGGCTGGTATATTCAGCCTGACTGCGTTATGACATCGGGAGAAAGTCTTATGGATCAGATTGCCTTAGGTAACGGTTACTTTATGGAAAAATTCGGTGTTAAACCTACAACTGCTATAAATTTTGACCCTTTTGGCCATTCAAGAGGTTTGGTTCAGATTTTAGCAAAGAACGGTTACAATGGTTATTTGTATCTTCGTCCTGAAAAATTTCAGGGGGACTATATATGGGAAGGGTACGACGGAAGCCAAATTTACGCTCACGGTTTTTATGAAACATACCGAACTTTCAAGGGCGATGCTCTTAACAAATTAAAAGGGTATTTAGAAAAATTCAAAGACAAAGACACTGGTCTGTTTTTGTGGGGGATTGGTAATCATGGCGGAGGTCCGTCAAAAATTGATTTAGAAGAAATAAATGAATTTATAAAATCATCGGATACAGAAATTGTTCATTCAACTGCAGAAGAATTTATTGCAGATATTAACAAAAATAATCCTACTGTGATTAAGCAGTCATTGGTACCGTGCATGGTTGGTTGCTACACAACTATGGCTCGTATAAAGCAGGCAAACAGACATCTGGAAAACAAAATTGCAATTACTGAGAAAATAATGAGCTATGCTGATATGCTGACTGATTTTTCTTTTGATGGTGAAGAACTTAATAAAGCGAAAAAAACTCTTGCCTTTTGTCAGTTCCACGATATTCTGCCGGGAACAGCCATAAAGCCTGCTGAAGATGACGCTTTAAGGCAATTCGGCTACGGAGAAGAAATTGCAGACCTTTTGTATAACAAAGCGTTCTTCAAGCTTTGCGAGGGACAGAAAAAGGCTAAAGAAAACGAAATTCCGATTATGATTTTTAACCCACATCCTTTTGAAATTGAGGGTGAATTTGAAGCAGGCTTTCTTCTCCAGAATCAAAATTGGAATGACGGTGAGGAAACAATTGGTTTTGTTTACGATGAAAACGAAAAACTTCTTCCTACACAGAACGAAAAGCCTGACTGTACAATAAACCTTGACTGGGTTAAAAAAATAAGCTTTACCGGTAAGCTTGCTCCCTCATCTGTAACAAGATTCGATGTAAAGCTTGAGGTTGTAAGACAGGAGGAAAAGAGTGATACATCAAAGGGCGACTTTATTACTGTATCCGGTGAGAATAATAGGGTTCGTATAAGCAGAAAGACAGGTCTTATTGACCTTTACGAGGTAAGAGGGAGAGAAATGCTTAAAAACACAGGGTTACTTGAGGTATATAATGACAACGAAGACCCCTGGGGAATGCAGGTTGACTCATTTACCAAATTTAAGGATACATTTGCACTTATGAGTGATGAGGAAGCAAACGAATTTGTCGGATATCCTGAAGAAAAAATTTCAAATGTGCGTGTTGTAGAAGATGGTGATGTACGTACAAAAATTCAGGCATTTTTCTCATACAAGCGTTCTGTTGCAGTAGTTGAATATACAATTCCAAAAACAGGAAAATATATTGATGTTAATATTACAATGTACTCAAATGAACCTAATGTAATGATAAAATACCGTATAGATACCACTCTTTCAGGCAAACCATACGGAGATACAGCTTTCGGTTGTGAGGAGCTCTTTGATGACGAAAGAGAAGCTGTGTACCACAAATGGTGTGGTATAAAAGCAGAAAACGAGGGCTTGTATGTTTTAAATGACGGAATTTACGGAGGAAGCTTTACTAACAGCACTATTAAGCTCTCGCTTCTTCGTACACCCATTTTTTCGGCACATCCTATAGGCAAAAGACCCATTGCACCTCACAACAGATTTACAAATCACATTGATATGGGCGAAAGACGTTTCTCGTTCAGGATTATATCGGATGATAATATACCAATGCAGGCTCAAATATATAATCAAAAACCACAGGTGCTCTCGTTCTTCCCGTCAGGAGACGGAAAGAAAACAGAAAGCGCTGTAATTATAAACAATCCTGATATATTACTATCATCTTTAAAAAAGGTTGAAGCTGGATATAAGATAACTCTTTATAACAGTGCTGATTTTGATAATGATGCAGAACTTAACATACCTGCATTAGATAAGAAATTAAATCTGCATTTTACAAAACACGAATTGAAAATATTTGAATGTAGGTGAATAACGTGAAAAATCACGTTATCAATATTTAATAAGCCCGTGCGATATTTTGCCAAAGGCAAAACGCACATGGGCAAAATATCCATTTAACACCTTATCTGCCTACGATATGGTGTTAAGATTCTTCAGTATCATCTGTAGGCAGAAAGGCTATGGATATTAATATGAAGCTTTATCCAATGTTACTTGAGCCCGCTCTTAAAGAAACTTTATGGGGCGGAAATGAAATATATAAAACCTTTGGAAAAGGTGTTGAAAATAAGAAAATCGGTGAAAGCTGGGAGCTTTCCTGTCGCGATGATTTAAAGAGTGTTATTGCAAACGGCACCTTGGCAGGCAAAACCATAACTGAAGTTTTTTATGAAAATCCTGAGGCATTTACGGGAAATAAATCAGATAAATTTCCCTGGCTTGTAAAATTTATAGATGCAAATGAGGATTTATCTGTTCAGGTGCATCCTGATAATAAGTATGCAGAAGAAAACGGAGATGTTTCGGGGAAGACAGAAATGTGGCATATTTTATCTGCGAAACCAAATGCCAAGCTTATAATGGGACTTAATAAAAAGGTTACCAAAGAGGAATTGAAAAATCTTGCGCAAGATGGTGGGGTGGTAGATGTTTTGAATTCTGTTGAGGTGAAAAAAGGAGACACGTTTTTCATCTCCTCGGGAATAATTCATGCAATAGGAAAGGGAATTATGCTTATTGAAATACAGCAGAATTCTGATGCTACATACCGTCTTTATGATTGGCAGAGAAAAGACGATTTTGGTAATTTCCGTGAGCTTCACATAGATAAAGCAACTGATGTTTCCATAAGGGAAGTATCATCTCCAAGTGCAGATTTAACAAAAACACTTGAAAATGGTGATGAATTACTTGCCGAGTGTGAATACTTTACTGTAGTAAAAAGAACTTCCGATACAGAAACAGCCATAAACGGAATGTCTTGCATTACTATAACAGAGGGAAGTGCAATACTTGGCGAACTCAGCTTAAAAGCGGGGGATACTGTGTTTATTCCTTATGTTTGTAAAAATGTACCATTTAAGTTGTCAGGCGAAGCGATTATTGTACATTAAAAAAGAAAAAGGGTCTGTAAAAAAATCTTTGATTTTTTTACAGACCCTTTTAGTAATCGAAAGCTTTATGAAAAGATTTATCCAAGCACTTTTATAATATATGCTGCAATAGTTTTTGTGTAGTCAACAAGCTTGTCGCACTCGATAAATTCGTTTGGCTGATGTGCTCCGCCTTCGACACTGAAATCTCTGCCTGCACCAAAGCCGTAAGCGTTTTTACTTCCGTATTTCAAAATGATTGAAAGGTCTGAAAGACAGGAACCGCAAACCTTAATATCGATGCCTGTGCTTTCTTTTGCAGCATCTACCATAAGCTTAACATTTTCGCTGTCAGGCTCACAGAAACCATAGTGGAAAAATCTTGTATATGGCTTAAATCCGTCGCCAATAAGTCCCATTGGGTCAAGTTTTTTGTTTATTTCTTCTTCAACTGCTTTGAATTCTGCTTCTATTTCTTCCTTTGTTTTATCGGTGTAATATGCAAATTTAAGCTCGCCTACGCCCATATCCGTTCCGTTATTACCTGCACGGACTTCTTTGTATCTGAGGGATGTTTCAGGGATAATAGTTCCGTTGTAAAATCTGTTTGCATCCAGTTCTTTTCGTCTGTTTGCAGCAAACTTTTCAATTTCTCCCATAACAACAGGGAAAGCTGATGCAGTAAGTTTAGCACTGTCCACAATATTTTTCGTGTGGAAGAAATATGATGTTTCGCCACCACCTGAAGCACAGTGCCAGATTTCTCCATCGCGTCCGTCCATACTTACAATATTATCGCAGGGGTTTTTAAGAACACCTGCCAATGCACCGTGGGAGCCACCAAGCTCTTCATCGGAGTATGCAACAAACACAAGGTTTTTCTTAGGCTTAAAGCCAAGCTCCTTTAAAAGCTTAACTGTAAAGAGTGCTGTTGCGATTGCGTATTTATCATCACATGCACCTCTGCCGAAAATTTTTCCGTCTTTAATTTCGCCTGATAACGGGTCAAACTCCCAGTTTGCAGGATTTCCTATTTCAACAGTATCGGTATGAGCCATAAGCATAAGTTCATCTGTATCTTCAGCACCTTTCCATACTGCAGAAACGTTATATCTTTCTTCAAGATTTCTGCCGGGCATAAAATCAGGATTCTGCTCAAACCCATCAAGGGAAAGCGGAGAGTAAAGCTCGCTGTCAAGACCAAGCTCACAACAAAGCTTGTGTATGTACTGAGCACATTCCTTTTCGTTTCCTGTTTCACCGAAGCTTTCGGAATTTATTTTAATAAGGTCTGACAAAAGCTTAAACAGTTCGTTCTGTCTTTCATCTATAAGATTACATATTTTTTTAATCATTTACATTCCTCCGTTTTTGGTAGTTGTTTTAATATGATTATAACAGAAATAAACATAAGTTGCAATACAAAAAGTTCTTAAAACATATTATAAATATTATTCAATGCATTTTATCATTTTCATATGACCTTTTTTCCCACAAAAGCTCTGTGTTTATAAGATATATTGTCTTTTAAACAACAGTATTTTTAAAGTGTGAAAAAATGTATAAAAATATTTAAAAATTGTATTGCAAATTAATTTTATTATGCTATAATAAGTTAAACTTTTAAAAAGAAAAGAGGAACGAGAATTGAAAAAGCCATTATTAACAGAGATGACCCTGCGTGAGAAAATTAATCAGATGATTATTCTCGCCCAGTGGGACTTAAGAAAAAGATTTGAAAACGGTGAAGATTACAAAGTAGACAGACCCGAAGAAGAGCAGATTGAAATGCTCAAAAAAGGACAGTTCGGTTCACTGTACGCTCAGTACGGAACAATCGTAAAGGGAAGAAACACAGACCTTTTAGATTCCGAATCAGATGAAAGATGCAAAAGCACAGAATTTGCAGATATGATTAACTGGGAAGCTTCATTTTTGAAAATTCCTCCCCTTGTTGGCGGAGACAGTGAATCAACAGGTGCAGGTGCAATGCATTACGATTTAACCTCCGTTGTTTCACCCCTTGCTATGGGTGCAACTGATGACGAAGACTTAGTTTTTGAAATGGGTGCAGCTATTGCCCGTGAACTTCGAACAACAGGTGTAAACTGGAGATGGTCTCCTGTTGTGGATATAACTAACAGATTCGCTAAAGGCTGCGGTGTTTTAAGAGTATTTACAGATATTGATGTAGAAAAGCAGTCAAGACTTGGTATTGCTATGATTCGCGGTATGCAGTCTGAGGGTGTTGCAGCAACTGCAAAACACTTCCCCGGCAATGACCCCTATGAATACAGAGACAGCCATTTCTGTCCTAATTCTATCAGCATCTCTAAAGAAGAATGGTGGGAAAAACAGGGTAAAATTTTCCAGAATGTAATTGATGCAGGTGTTTATTCAATTATGCCAAGCCACAAGAGCTTTCCTGCTATCGACAATTCAACAATAAACGGAAAGCCGAGACCTACAACTGTTTCCAAGAAAATCTTAACAGACTTACTTAAAAATGAAATGGGTTTTGACGGTGTTATTATAACAGACGGTCTTACAATGGCAGGTGTTTCATCAATTCTTCCATGGGATGAGCTTATCGTTGAATCTGTCAATGCAGGTTGTGATGTCCTTCTTTGTGCATCTCCATACGATGCAGATACTATTGAAAAGGCAGTTGAAGAGGGCAGAATTGAAGAGTCAAGAATTGACGATGCATGCACACGTATTCTTAATATGAAAGAAAAGCTCGGCATGTTTGAAGATGGCTACGTTAATGTTAAATATAAAGCAGAAGATGTCCGTGATAAAACAGCTGCACTTTCACTTGAAGTAGCAAGAAAAGCTGCAACACTTGTCAGAGACAGACAAAACATCATTCCTCTTGATAAAAACAAAATTAAAAAGGTTTCAATTATTGTATCTACTCACAACGAAGCCTTCTACACTATTACTATTCCACAGCTTAAAAAGGAATTTGAAGACAGAGGTATAGAGGTACATACACAAAGAAGATTAAATGACGAGTTTGAGCTTGAAAAAATTTCAAACGACAGTGATTTAATTATTTATGCAGCTATGGTTAAAGGCCATATGCCAAAGGGTGCGGCAGATTTAGTAGAAAAGGAATGCGAAACCTTCTTCCACGCATTTAAATACGGCGGAGAAAAAACAATCGGTCTCTCCTGCGGTTCACCTTATACCGAGCACGATATTATGGAGGGTGCTGATGCTTTTGTTAATCTCTATGGCACAAGCCCTGATTTATTAAAAGCATTTGTTGAAGGTATCTTAGGCGAAATTCCATTTGTTGGAAAATCTCCTGCAAACCTTACTCCACCTAAGTTTGTTTATTAAAACAAATCGCACAAAAATACCAAAATACAGCAACATTGTACATTGACTTTAAATTTGCCAAGTGCTATAATCATAAAAAATTTTTGAACAGGAGTGATTACTCTATGAAAAAACCTTTACTTTCAGATATGACTCTGCGTGAAAAAATTGCACAGATGATTATTCTCGCTCAGTGGGACTTAAGAAAAAGATTTGAAAACGGTGAAGATTACAAAGTTGACAGACCTGAAGAAGAGCAAATTGAAATGCTCAAAAAAGAACAGTTCGGTTCATTGTATGCTCAGTACGGAACAATCGTAAAGGGAAGAAATACAGACCTTCTTGATTCTGAAGCAGACGAAAGATGCAAAAGCACAGAATTTGCAGATATGATTAACTGGGAAGCTTCATTTTTGAAAATTCCTCCCCTTGTTGGCGGAGACAGTGAGAGAAGCGGTGCAGGAGCAATGCATTATGACCTGACATCTATTATCTCTCCCCTTGCCATGGGTGCAACTGATGATGAAGATTTGGTTTTCGAAATCGGTGCTGCACTCGGACGTGAACTGAGATGCACAGGTGTAAACTGGAGATGGTCTCCTGTTGTTGATATAACTAACAGATTTTCAAACATCTGCCATATTAACAGAGTTTTTACAGATGTAAATGTCGAAAAGCAGTCCCGTCTTGCAAGCGCTATGATTCGTGGTATGCAGTCTGAGGGCGTTGCCGCAACTGCAAAGCACTTCCCCGGTAATGACCCCTATGAATACAGAGACGGACATTTCTGCACTAGTGAGATAAGTGTTTCAAAAGAAGAATGGTGGGAAACACAGGGTAAAATTTTCCAGAATGTAATTGACGATGGTGTTTACGCTATTATGACAAGCCACCAGTCTTTCCCTGCTATTGACGACTCAACAGTAAACGGACAAATACGTCCTACCACAATTTCAAAGAAAATTACCACCGACCTTTTAAAGAAAGAAATGGGCTTTGAAGGAGTTATTATTACAGACGGAATTACAATGGGCGGTCTTGTTTCTATACTTCCATGGGATGAGCTTATTGTTGAATGTGTAAATGCAGGTAACGACGTTCTTCTTTGTGCATCACCTCTTGATATTGATACTATTGAAAAAGCAGTTTTAGATGGTAGAATTGAAGAATCAAGAATTGACGATGCATGTCAAAGAGTTTTAAATATGAAAGAAAAACTTGGACTCTTTGAAGATGGCTACGTTAACGTAAAATACAAAGCCGAAGATGTTCGTGATAAAACAGCTCAGCTTTCACTTGAAGCTGCAAGAAAAGCAGTAACTCTGGTACGAGACAGAAACAATATTATTCCTCTTGATAAAAACAAAATCAAGAAAGTGTCAATTATTGTATCTTCTCATAACGATACCTTTTATATAAGAGATATTCAGCATCTCAAGAATGAGCTTGAAAAAAGAGGCATTGAGGTTTATATGCAGAGAAGACTTAAAAATTCCTTTGAGCTTAAAGAAATTTCAGACAACTCCGACCTTATAATTTATGCAGCAATGGTCAGCGGTCATATGCCAAAAGGCGCTTCAGCTCTTGTTCAGGAGGAATGTGAAACATATTTCCATGCATTTAAATACGGTAAGGAAAAATCAATAGGTATTTCCTGTGGTTCTCCGTACTTAGAACACGACATTATGGATAACGCAAATGCATATGTTAATCTTTACGGTACATCACCTGTACTGCTTCAGGCATTTGTGGAAGCTATTTTCGGTGAAATTCCATTCCTTGGCAAATCACCCGTTAACTTAAAACCACCTAAATTTGTTTATGAAGACTAACATATAAAAAATGGACTGTAAAAAACTAAGTTTTTACAGTCCATTTAGTTTACGGGAATAGGAAAAAATGTTTCAGAACGGACGAATTGAACCCGCAGGGGTTACCCGAAGGCGTACGACGGTACGTCGAGAGGCGAAATTCGTTCGAACAAAAATGCTTGTTGAAATAGGAAAAATCGTTTAAAAACGATTTTGTCCTCAAGTAAAATATTTTTGTTGTTTAATAAATTTAACAACTAATCAATAATATTTAATTTAAGCATTTTTGTGGTTATGAACTTTTTTTACATTCCTCTATTCATTATAGTCGGTATCCCAGGACAGTATCGCTCCGTCTTCTGCCTTTATATCTGCATCATACTGTGTTTTATTATGAGTAAACTCAACCTCATACTGCCAGATATCATCGTCTTTGTCAAGCTTAACCTTTACAAACTCAACATCCTGATTTTTAAGACCTGCTTTATTCAGAGCAATTTCCTTTGCCCTTGCTTCTCCAACAAAACCTGAGGTGTCAACATTCTGCCCCATTCGAGTCATACTGTTTCCCATATTATCTGCAGTATTTTCAACAGCATTTGTTACACCGTCTGCAGTTCTTTTTACTGTATCGCCAACACTGTCGGCAACATTTCTTGCTGTATCTGCTGCATTCTCTGCTCCGTTTTCAATATCATTTCCCATATCACTGCCACAAGCACAAAATACGCAAACCATAACAATTATAATTGTTGAAATTATTAAAATTCTTTTCAAAATAATCATCTCCTTTGCGTTATTTTGCCCATAGCTTTTTGCAATATACTTCAATTTTTAATTTTTGAACATAAAAAGCTCCTCATATTTACATATGAGGAACTCAGTCCGCTGACAAAGTCAAAGTCAGCGGTCTGAAGCCCTGAAAAGTGAATTTCACTTTTCAGGGCTTGTTTTTATACACTTACTTTACGCCGAATAATAAATCACCATAGGTCGGATATGGCCAGCACTTTCTGTCAGTTACGTCTTCCATTGCATCAACACAATCACGGAGAGTTTCCATAACAGGAATTACATCGCTTTTGCTGAAATCTGCTGTTTTTTGCAATGAATAATTCGTGCTGTTAAATTCAGAAACCTTTTTCTCAAGAAGATTTGCTGTTTTATATGCTTTATTGATAAGTTTTGACAGTTTAAGAAGAGTTTCTTCTTCGTAAGTACAGTCAATTCCCGAAATCGCTGATTTTCTGGAATTTATATCGCAAGCAAGACTGCCTGCAAAACCACTTACTGCAGGAAGTATATCCTTATTTACCATATCAATCATTGTTCGGGCTTCTATAGCTATTATTTTGGTGTAATTTTCTACTTTTATTTCATAACGAGCATTTACCTCAAGAGGAGTAAATACCTTATGGTCCTCAAACAGCTTAAGGTTCTTCGGTGCAATGTAGTATGGCAGACAATCAGGCGTTGTTCTTAAATTAAGAAGTCCTCTTTTTTCTGCTTCCTCCATCCATTTATCGTCGTAACCGTTACCGTTGAAGATAATTCTCTTATGCTCTTTTATTACATCACGAATAAGACTGTGAAGCTCTTCTTCAAAGTTTTCACATCCCTCAAGACGGTCTGCAAACTGCTTTAAGCTTTCTGCAACTGCTGTGTTAATAACCACGTTAAGACCTGATACAGATGCAGATGAACCAAGCATACGAAATTCAAATTTATTACCTGTAAATGCAACAGGGCTTGTTCTGTTTCTGTCGGTGGTATCCTTTGGAAATCTTGGAAGAACGTGAACACCGACCTTCATCTGAACTGTTTCTTTAGCATCGTAAGAAGCTTCGTTTTCTATGGCATCAAGTATTTCTGTAAGCTCGTCTCCCAAAAACACGGAAACTACTGCAGGTGGAGCTTCGTTTGCTCCAAGACGATGGTCGTTGCCTGCCGATGTAACAGAAACACGAATCATATCCTGATAATCATCAACTGCCTTTAAAACTGCACACAGGAACAATAAAAACTGTGCGTTTTCGTAGGGTGTTTCGCCGGGGTCTAAAAGATTTTTACCTGTATTTGTTGATACAGACCAGTTGTTATGCTTACCGCTTCCTGTTACACAGGAAAATGGCTTTTCGTGAAGAAGGCACACAAGATTATGTCTTTTTGCAATTCTCTGCATAAGCTCCATAGTAATCTGATTATGGTCTGTCGCTATATTTGTAGTAGTAAATATGGGGGCAAGCTCGTGCTGAGCAGGAGCTGCTTCGTTATGCTGCGTTTTTGCAAGAACACCTAATTTCCACAATTCATTATTTAATTCTTCCATAAACTTTGCAACACGGGTCTTGATAGTACCAAAATAATGGTCGTCCATTTCCTGTCCCTTTGGTGGCTTTGCCCCAAAAAGAGTTCTTCCTGTATACATTAAATCAGGACGCTTATAGTACATATCCTTATCTACAAGAAAATATTCCTGTTCAGGTCCGACTGTAGTTTTTACGGAAGTAACATTTTCGTTACCGAACAGCTTAACTACACGAAGTGCCTGCTTACTTACTGCTTCCATTGAACGAAGAAGAGGAGTCTTTTTATCAAGAGCTTCTCCGCCATAGGAACAAAAAGCAGTAGGAATACAAAGAGTTTTGCCTTTTATAAATGCATAAGATGTAGGATCCCAGGCTGTATAACCTCTTGCTTCAAAGGTTGCACGAAGTCCGCCTGATGGGAAAGAAGAAGCATCAGGCTCACCCTGAACAAGCTCCTTACCTGAAAATTCCATAATTACCTTACCACCGTCAGCAGGAGAAATAAAGCTGTCATGCTTTTCAGCTGTAACACCTGTCATAGGCTGAAACCAATGAGTAAAATGGGTAGCCCCCTGCTCAATCGCCCAGTCCTTCATGGAGTTGGCAACAACGTTTGCTATGTTTATATCAAGTCTTTTTCCGTCCTTGATGGTTTTCTGCAATGCCTTATATGTTTCCCTCGGAAGTCTTTCCTGCATAACATTGTCCCCAAAAACCATACTGCCGAAAATTTCAGTAACCAAGCTCATCTAATCTCTCCTTTTGCGTATAGATAATTAATTATAGCATCTTACCCACCTGTTGTCAAGATTTGGAGAATGTCCTTCTTACTTATTTTCGGTTGGAAAAGTTCGATTTGTTGAAATCTCGCTACAAAGTTATCGCCAACTGTCCAAAAACAGTACATTTTTATGCATAGTTCGTGGTATTGTGGATTTTTTGGGTTTATAACTTATATTAAATATTTTATAACCGATGATGAAACTTTTATAAATGGTGTAAAAAGTTTTATAAAAAATATCTGCTTTTTTATAAAACATCTTCGACTTTTTATAAATCGGTTTATAACCGATGCCAACAATTTTATAAACAAAGCCTAATCTTTTATAAAACTATGCGGAAGTTTTATAAAAACTGTTTCCGTTGCCGGAATGACAAGCAAAAGCAGACGGAAAATCCGTCTGCTTTACTCTGCTACTATTTAAGTTCTGGCTTTAATCCTATTCTAACCCTTGCGATATTATCGGCTAATCCTATTTTATAGTAATAAGCATCAAAATCGTAATCATATTCCAACATTGATACTAATGCTATATCTTTATCTTCAAGTGCAGCAAGCGTCATTCTCATTTCTTCAATATCAGGTGTCATAAAATCTGTTATTGTGCCGACCACAAGCATATACACCATTATATTTTTTTGTTTCTTTTTTTAACATTTTCAAAAAATCGTGTATTTTTAATGTAATCTTCAAATGCTCATCGCCAAGTGCTTTTAATTCCGCATCATATTCAAAGTTAGTTGCCTGTGTCAAAATCCTATTTGCTCAACATTTTTAGGAGCTGCATCAACAATTAACTCCATATATGTTGTCAATTCTCTTTCGACATCTTCACTTGTGTATTCATATTCGTCACACATTCGATTTTCCACCTTTCATATTTTATTTGCTGACATCACAATTATTCTTTTCTTTTGCTTTTTGTTCTAATGTACGATAATCAACCTTCCCGTTTTTCATATATGGCAAGTTGGGAAGATTATAGATAAACACAGGATATTCCATATCTGATAAAGGCTCTTTTCCAGCTTGGATTTCAGCAAAAATCTTTTCTATATCACAATCACTACATTCATCATTTATTACAACATAAGCAATCGGAACTTCCTCAATATCACTTTTGCGAACTCCAACAACAGCACAATCTAAAATAGCTGGATGTGCTTTGATTTTCTCTTCAATCTTATCAATCGGAAGTTTGAAGTCAAAACGCACCAATACTCTTGACACTCTCCCTGTAATATATAAAAATCCATCTTCGTCCATTTTTCCTATATCTTTTGTGTCGAACCATACGGTTCCGTCTTTTAGTGTAATCAACGATGACTTTGTTTCTTCCTGAAGATTATCATAGTACAAGAATAAGCTTTCACTCTGTTCCAATACAAGCCCCTCTTTGTTACTTTCGAGTGTCTCAAGTGTTTCGGGGTCAACAATTCGGATGTTTGTGTTGATTACGGGAAAACCTGCACTACCATTCTTGTTCCACGAATTAGTATTGAGAGTTACAGCACCACACAATTCATTTTGACCATACCCATTACATATTTTAACGGGACAATTAAGTGCTGCCATTTTTGCGTTCATCATATCAAGTTCTTCTTTACCCATTTTTGAACCAGCCGCAAGCATTGCACCCATATATGACAAATCTTCAAATATATCCAGTTTATCACACAATATTCTATAATACATAGG
>JAZNWH010000011.1:0-12067 GCA_045593265.1 Clostridia bacterium
TGAATATAATAATTATTCATATATAGCGGCCAACCATACAAAAACTCGCAAAATTGCTGGATACATCACTTTATTACCGATCACACAAGAAACATATAATCAAATACTATCACCCGATTTTATGGATAAAGATTTCACAAAGGATTCTATTTTGCAATACGATTATCCTGGATTATATACTGTATATGTGGCATCAGTAGCAATTCATCCCTTTTATCAAAACTCCAATGTGTTTTTCGAATTATACAATGCAACTATAGATATGTTTTTAAATCTTGCAAAACAACGTGAAATATATGTAGAAAAAATAATAGCTGAAGCATCTACAAAACAAGGTGAAAAATTATGTAAATTATTAAGGATGAAAAAATATTGCTCAACAACTAGCAATACGGACATCTACACATTAACTTTGATACCTCCCGAATTTAAATTGTTCGGAGCCAAAGGAAAAGTATTTATGAATCTTTGCAAACAAAAGTATGAGGAATATAGAGAGTATTTTGAAGAACCTTAAAATACAACAGAATTAATACCACTTATGGAATTAATTCAGTATACTCCATGTTTGCATCGTTTATCGCCTCTATAATCTTAGGATTTGCATTTATTAGTTGCTTTATTTCAGGGATACGTGATTTGATTTTTTCGAATAAAAAGATATTCATCTCACAAAAGTCTTTAATACGCTCTAAATCAAAATCTTTGTGCATTCTACCACAACGGCCACCACAAATTTTTAAGTATTGGCATTTTTGGCAGTAATCAGATGTAATTGTCATTCCTTTGAATTCTATACCTCTGTATAAATCTCCGATGTAATGTGGACTGTTTTCTATACCATCACAACATCCATGACAAGAACCGTCTGTCTGGATATATATTATATCCTCACCATAACCACAATAATAATGAATCGGAACCGGCATATCATTTAAAATATGTTTTATTATGGCTAAAAAAGGAATATATCTTAAAATTATTCCATGTTTTAAAAAAGCAAACCAGTTATCAAACAATAAACTTACATCGCTAATATAATTCGTCTTATATTTTTCAATATTATCAATTTGTTTCTGATTGTCTAATTGCCAATATATATAGTCAAAAAACAAACTCGACATACTTGCTTCTGTATAAAGACTTGTTTTAGGCGAAACAGTAAATCTTCCAATCGTAATAACATTATGTTCTTTTTTTAATTTTGTGATGGTGTTAACAATTTTAGAGAAGTACGGTGTTAATTGTCCATCGTCGAACATCAGCTCATAGTTTAACGAAAGGAAAATTACATTAATTTTTGAAATTGTTTTTTCTGGTATTTCGTCTAAAAGCAAACCATTGGTATGCAAAACATATGTAATTTTATATTCTGAGACATCTTGAAACTCATTCATAACTTCATATATTTTTTCATAATTAAGTGTGGGTTCACCACCGAAAAAATATATTACAGCATTTTCGTTGGATGGGCATGTGCTTTGAACTTTGTCAACAAATTTTCGCAAATCACCCAAAGGATATTTTATATCTGCAGGAATGTTAGTTTTATAATTATCCATCATCACTGAGCAATACGAACAATTCATATTGCATTTATTTGTAATATAAATATAGTATTCCATTCTTATTTCCTTCTTTCATATATTATACTTACAATAATTTATAGTTATTGTAAGATAATTAAATATTATCGTTTGTTTTTTATATATGTAAAGACTCTCAAACAGAAAATCTGATACATTCCTCTTTAAGCCTATGGAAGCAATCTATAGGCTTTTATCTTGTCCAACTTCAGATGATAACTATAAATTATTAGTTGTCATTTGTTTATAATAAATTCGACTATTTTTTACAGTTCTATAATATATATGACAAAAAACGCAAAATGTTACGCAAAAAGTTTTTGCATTCTTTGCTTTTCTACTTAATGCACAAAATAGTCTGCGCCTTTTTGTTAAATCTGACGTTTGTAGTATCGTTCATCAATTATTTCACGTACCATATAATTTTTAACAATTGTTTTGTAATAAGGCGGATAAATAAACCCATTAACTTTATATTCAATAAAAGTTTTGTGTATCTCAGGAATTCCTAATAATATAGAAATATTGCTAGACTTATACTTTGACCTCAAGAGAATATCTTGTTTTATTTCACTAACAATTTCCTCATGTAAAGATTCGATAGATTTTCCATTAAACACGGAAAACAACTCAAAAGTATTTTTGCCTTTATCATATTCAAACAATAAAAATTTTCTCATAAGCAATCTCATTATTAAATAAATACTTTTTATAAAAACTTTATGAGCAAAGCCCCAATGTGTGTAACATAACACCATGGCTAGGTATACTGTTGAAAATTCCGAATCAAAAATTAGAGTAGATGATTTGGACGAAATCACTATTTCTTTTAAAAAATAATTTTCACCGACAAATATTCTATTAACAAATCTATTTTCATGTCAATGTAAAATGCAAAATTGCAGATTTAGAATGCAAAAACGCTGTTTGAAATGAACTATCATGTGATTCCTGATTTATAAAATATATGTAAGTACTTACCAACACAATTTTGATTATGCTATGAAATAATACTTATACTTTATTTGTTGCCCAAATGATGCACAAATTGCAGAGACGAATTTTGTTTAAAACGAAGATTGTTGATTTTAAGCAAAATTTTTGCGTTTTATTTTTGATTTCCCGTCATATATATAATTCTATTATACATATGGAGGGATTTATAGTGAGCTTAGAAACAATGAACAACGAGCAATTTCTTGAAATACTACTACAGATATTTAATGAAGATTTAGACTCTGAAATTAACGAAGAATGCCTGATAAACACCATATCAGACGTATTTAATAAACCAAAACTCTTAAGGGACAATTCTCTCATTCACGATTGCTTATTAACTCTTTCGGAATGTTTTGGTCATTCATATAACAATGAGTATGAAGAATTATCTGACAAACAAATTAGACTCAGAATAACTATTGATAGAATTAAAGCAAGTATTAGTATTGTAAAAACAGCAGCTTATTAAGTTAAAAATGTAAGCCCTCATCCAAAGATGAGGGCTATCCAATCATATAGTTTCCGATTAAAGTGTTTTTTAGTTATACACATACAATAATATTTCGTGTAAGTTTTCTAAATTATAATTTAATTGATCTAAAAGTCAATTTGTATTAGTTTTCTATCATAACTGTGACAATAAAAAGTCTGTTTATTTCATCATAGTCAAATGCTATATCCCCATTATATTTTTTTACAGCCTTTTTAACACTTTTCAATCCGAAGCCATGAAGCCTGCTGTTTTCTTTTGTTGTTGTTGGTGTTTCATGTTCTTCCATCAATGGATTATGTTCGCAACTGTTTGAAATAATAACAACCGAAAAATTATTTCTAAAGTCGGTTTCAAATGAAATATGTTTTTTTCCGGTTTTCTCAACTGCCTCGACGGCATTGTCTAAAAGATTACCCAATATTGTAACGGTATCATAATAATCTATATTTGATAAGTTGTTATTTTTCACATCAAAATCAAAAACTATGTTATTAATTTTACATTCAGTTATGTATTTGTTAATTATGACATCAAGAATAGAGTTGCCGCTATGACAAACATTACTGTATTCATAGAGTCGTTCAAGCATCTCTGATATGTATGATTCTATTTGAGGATTTGTGTTTAGATTTTTTATTGCAATTAAATGATTTTTAGCATCATGTGCATATATCCTTAAATTCTCATTTTGTTTTTCTAAAATATCATATTGCAATAAATTGGTTTTCATTTTATCTTTTTCTTGTTGTAATAAAAGCAATTTGTTTTCTCTCTGCATATTGAATTGAAAAGCAAAGAAAATAATAATTGTAGCAAAAAAAAGCATAATGCTTACAATAGCAAGAATAATTTGATTTTTATATTCGATAACTTCATTAAGACTTATATACCAAAAACAGATTACTGCAGCAGATGTTATTATAGGGAAAATATAAAAAGCAAAAGGTGCTTTGGCCTTTTTATTATCTTTGTTTGTAAATCTTAAAAGAATCATTGCAACTAGAAAATAAATGATTTTGCTAATTATAATTTCAACCGTAAGAATTATAGGCTCTGATTCATAATTTGTTATATATATTTCTGTTAATGATGAAATGATAAAGATTGTAATCAATTCAATAAACGTTGATACTGCAACAAGTAATAAAGAGTGAAAAGCTGTTCTAACTTTCTTGATTGTAAAAAACCAAATTGAAAAAATAATATTAGCAACAAAAGAAAACAACACATTAAGCCAGACGGTACTAACAATAAAAATATTTATTATTGCACCAATTTCAAAAATCAATGTGCCGAAAACAATTGTTAGTCCCAACGACGTTTTCCTTTCTGAAATACCGCTAAAAAACATTGTTGAAATAAGCATTTCAATAAAAAACACAAAAACGAACAAAAAATTAATTAACACAATTATCGTCTCCTTAGATATGCAAACCAAAACTTATGAAAATCTGCTTGTCTTCTTGATGCAATAGGAACCCGCACTTGGTTTCCAACAGTAAGTTCGGTATATCTGTAACTTGATACATAGTGCAAGTTTACTATATATGATTTATGTACTCTAAAGAAAAATGAGTTTTGTAGAATTTCACACCATTCTTCAAAAGTTTCTCGAGTTATATATGACCCGTGGTTAGTAACAAGCGAAACTTGACGATTTATTCTTTCAACATAAATTACATCATCCATAAGTATTTGTTTTTGTTCGTTATTTGCATATATATAAAAATCTATATAACTTTCATCAATATACTCCATTGCTTTATCTAGACCAGAATTTAATCTCACAGGATCAAAAGGTTTTTCAAAAAACCTGAAAGCCCGTAAATCCATGGCTTCGTCTTGGTAATCCTTGAAAGAAGTAACAAAGAAAATAACAACTTTGCTATTTCTTTTCTTTAACTCTTTAGCAAGTGATATTCCGTCAATTTTATCCATCTGTATATCAAGAAATGCGAGTTGATAAATCACATTGTTTGAAACTATGTTTTGAGGTTTAGACTCTGTTTCTATTTCAAAATCAATACATCTACACTTCAAATATTCTTCAATATGTTTTTTTAATTTTTCAACATATTGGACTTCATCATCACAAATCAAAATTCTCATATATATAATCACCGATTTAAGTATAACATATATTTATTTATGTATCAATCTGCATTTCGACAAGAAAAATCCGCAGTTCAGTAAAAGGGCATCCGTTTTTAGGATGCCCTTGCTTTTTTAACTTATTTTTCAGAAATATAGCATTCTAAAAGTTTTATTAAAATCTTTTGATTACTTTCAGGTAAAGCTTTAACTAGTGCGGTAATTTGGTCTGTAGACTCCGATGGTGTCCCTATTAAATAGTAATCTGGAGTTTCACCTAGAGCATTACATATTTCAAAAATGAATAGTGTAGTAGGTATGTTTTTACCTCGTTCGATATTAGACAAATGATTTTTGGAGTATCCAATTATTTCTGCGAGTTGTTCTTGACTAAATCTTTTTTCTTTCCTCTTTAACATTATACGAATGCCAACAAGTCTTTTGTCTAATTTCACATTATCACCACCTGCATTATGGTATCATAACAGTCTTTTTATTTACACAAAGTGAAACGGAATAAATCTGTAATATTGTTATTTATTGTAATAATATTTTGAAAATTCTGTCATATTGTGATTTTCGGTACTTTTACGGGATAAATCTGCATTTCCTTTCTATGGCTTGATTATTCTGAAACTGAGTGATATTTTGAGATTGAGGGAGGTGAATATAATGAAAAAATCCGAAACTTTTACAAGCAAGATTTTAAGAAAAGTAGTTGAGAAAACTCTTATTACAGACGCAAACAGAACATCTTGTGCAGTCATATTTCAGCCCAAAGCTCCGGCAATGTTGGAGAGCTTCAAAAAGGATAAAAAATGATTTCAAAATTATCTACACTCTTATCGCAAATGTTAATAAACAGGAAAGTTATTACTTTTGAAGAACAAGAACTGTATGAATATGCTTTCTTTATGATTCTTTCATATTTGTTTTTCTTTTTGATCTCCAGTCTGATAGGCTTAGTTATTGGAATAGCATTAGAAACAATTATATTTTTCATAATTTTTAGTTTAACAAGAAATCATACTGGCGGAATACATGCCAAAACAGAAAACAGATGTATGTTTTTTACTTTAATTTCTATATCTGCAAGTATATCCCTTCTAAAAGTTATCATAATATTAGAATACTTTGCCATATCTAATTTTATAATGTTTTTTTCACTGCTATGTTTAATACTGATTGGACCTATCGATAACGAAGACAAAGAATTAAGCAAATCTGAGAAATCCTATAATCATAAAATAGTTGTTGTTATTTCAATAGTTTTTGTGGTTTTATATGCAGTTTTATTTTTTTGTGGTAAAAAAACAATGGCTACTTCATTTTCTGTTGGAATTATGCTTACAGCAATCTTGCTCTTGATCGGAAAATTTAAAGAATTAAAAATGAACTGCAAGAAAAAATCTGCAATTTGACGTTTTTTTCTTGCAGTTCTCTCTTTGGGGTTGCGATAATTTTGAATACGATTTAGCATTATATTGAATAAAAAGGTACTCCGAGCATCTAATCTGATTATGAAATGTTGCAATAATATTTGCTTTTTCTATAAATCTTGTATTTGTTTCAGCGCTGATAATAAATAAATCAAATTAATTTGGGAAGTGATTCTTTTAATTTTTAGCAAAATTCAGCAAGACATTAAAATTAAAAAGGAGTGTTATAAATGAAACGCACATTAAAAACAAAAATTCTGTGTGCGGTCTTGTCAATGATACTTTTTATACAAGCTGCACCTCTCACATCATTCGCCAATGAAACAGAAAATACCGAAGTGTTAAACACAACTAATATGGAAACATCAGCAAATTCTGAAGTTCTTGAAATAAGTTGTGAAGTTATTGAAAATCGAACAGAGTTCTCTAAAGTATTTCTCTTGTCGGATGACACATTTTACAACATAAATACAACATACCCTCTTCACGTATGGGAGAATGGCGTTTGGACAGATCTTTATGAGGATTTTGAAAATGTCAACACCATTGATGATGTCAAAGCGCTTGTTAACAATATAGAGATTGTTTCAAATGCTTCTATTCAATTAACAGCAGAAGAAAGTGCTTCGTCAAGTAATGCTGATATTGAGCCCTTAATAAATTCTGATATGTGTTGGGCAACTGAATACGAAGCTTATGAAATAAAAGCTACTGATGGTGCATTAAGAATAACCCCCAACAATGTTTCCCCATACACGGCGAGAAACAGAGCAATTAACTCTGCTTTCCTTAACTTTAGCCGAGATGATATTGATAACCCTCCCGCAGAAAGCTTGGTAACAATTTATGAGGGAGTAGAGAATGTTACCTTGCAAAATATAAATGGTTTGGATATTGTTGATGAACGAACTATTACAGACATAGACGATTATTGCTTTGACATAACGAACCTTTATGCTAAATGGGATATTGGTGCAACAGCACAGTATGGTGTAGTTTTGAGAGCAAGGGGCAATGATTTCTTCACAATCAGAAATGCCTATTTCGAAGTTTTTTATGAAGAAATTGATTGGAACGACCCTGATTATACATATAGAACAATTGATCTTGGAGATGGTGGAACTCTTAGTATAAATGACTATACCAATACGGTTCTCTTAGAGAATAAGCTTTTCAAACTGGATAGCAGCATTCTTCCTATATATGTATCAAGAGTCAATGATGGTGCAAATCCTAACACAACGAGCAGTGCAGGGTTCGGTTTCTCTTGGAATATTGAAAGTGCAATTTCTGTTTCAAACAATTTATGCACATGGACTACAATTGATTTGGAAAAGAAATATTTTGTGCCTGATGAAAACGTGTTGATTGAAAACGGTTATCAGATTTGGAAAGAAAACAATTCAAATGGAATAGAAGACCAGACAAGCATATATTTTTATGTTCCTCACGATGATGTTATTAATAACACAATTGATTATTCCGAAGTATATATAAAGCAGGGCGATACAAAATATTCTTTTGATAACCAAGGAAGACTCTCTTCTGTCGAACGCCCCGGTGCAGAAAACAAAATGTTAAGCGTTATAATAACTTATGATGCAAAAAACAATTTGAATTCCATTGTTACAGAAAAAGGAAGAACGTATGTTTTTGAATATTCAGAAAATTCCACATTAAGAAGAGATTACTTATGGCGATTGTTGATTGATGGTTCATATTCGATGTTGTTTGGCACTGAACCTCACATAGATGAAACCATTCAAGAGTATAATCCTGATTATGTATATGATAATTACCGTCATATGGATGATGGGGAAACAATTGAAAACAGTGATGTTTATTTTACAGTAGATAAAATGGGTAACATAGTTAGAATACTAGACATTTATGATAACTATTGGAAATTCAACTATGTTAACTATGGCGACAGAGAAAGAAATTTGGGAAACAGACTAACATCCTATGAAGTTCATAGTAGAATTGACGGAACAGAAAATCAATTTTACCGTAATTATGAAGTGAACCTTAACATGGTCAACGGTAATTACAGAGAGATTATTAAAACTGATTTAACGACCGAAGAAGAGTCTGTTGAAATAATCCAGTATGACAGTAAACATAGAATTGTAACTCATAAGCAGCCTGATGGATATTGTGTATGTGTAGATTACGATGACAATGGAATCATCAACTCTTTTGCGTTCAATGAAAACGCTACCAATATGATGTCAAATCCAAGTTTTGAAACAGGTGCTGATAGTTCAGAGTATAATTGGTCATATTCAGAGCATGCTGAAATCGTTCCCAGTTCATATAAAAATGGTGAACATGGAACAAATGAACTAAAATTTAACATAGTTGAACCATCAAATGTTTCTGTTAGTCAGACAGTAACCGGCAATTTTTTGGCTGACAATACATATGTTGTAGGTGCATGGATTAAAGTTGACCAAACCATCCCGAATGAAAACAAAAAAATTGGTATTCAAGTCAACGATATTTCAAACGGTACAACTGAGGTAACTTTTGGAACTGTTGATAATGGCCTTGATGGTGAGTGGCAATACCGTTTACAGGCATTTAAGCCTTCGTTAAACACATCAAATCTGCAAATTAATCTTACTGCACTTGAACAAACTGGTGACATTAGATTTGATGAATTAACACTTTTCAAAGCAGAAGAATCTCAAGTTGATATAAAAGGTGTGGATGTATCATCTTCTATTGCTTATTCATATGATGAAAACAATCGTTTGGAAAGTGAAACAATAACAAATGGCGTTCATTCAATCAGAGAATTATATGAGTATAATGATGATGGTAGTCTTTATAAAGTTAATAATATTAATGGTAAAAATATGTATTACCAAGAAACATCATCATCTATTAAAACAATTGGAACATCAGTAGATGATGATGGCAACATAGTTGATGCTACAAGTTTTGAATACAATGCCCTTGATATGCTTTCAAAAGTTTCTCAGACAGTAAATGGATTAAGTGGCATATCGGGTTCAAACGCAACAATGACAACAGAATATGATTGGCAGGGTGACAATATAAGTTCTGTTACTCATAATGGTATGACTTATAATTTTGAATATGATTCAGAAGGTAGCGTTGAACAAATTTCAGTTTCTTCAAGCAACGCAAACCAAACACTTATTGAAAAAGAGTTGATTTTTGGGGAAGATAACCCTGATTATATAATTTTATATGCAAATGATTATGCAATTGAGTATTTACATAACGAAGATACAGGTTTGGTTGAGTATATTGATTACTATTGTCCTGCTGATGCTTTTGAACCAAATTATACCTATTCATATACATATGACGAGAATACAGGATCGTTAGATTCAATTTCACTACTTGTATCAGAAGAAGAAGTTTATAGTGTAAATTATCTTGAAAACGGTTATCAGGCAATCAACATCTTCGAAAACGAACTTTATATTAAAGGTGAAAATGAGAACGGAGAAAAAGTTGAAACTATAAATCAAGCATATTTTACAGGTAATAACAATACTTCTGCTGATTCGATTGTAACATCCAATACCAATATTTCCGAAACCAACAGTTCTGATGGTTCTACTACAATCAGTTCGTCTGTTGTTATAAATAAAAATGCTTCTGATAATAAGCACTCTCAAATGACATACGAAAGAAGCAGTGTTATAGATTATTTTGATAGACTTTCCGGTAAAAAAACCACACTTACATATGAAACTGGAAATCAAAATAATACTGTATATTATGTCGAATCTGATACAAATTATGAATATAAAATGCTTGATGTTGGCGTAAGTAGCGGATTGGTACATAATTATAATACTACCATATCTGGTAATAATGGCATTGCTAATGCGCAAATGACTGAATATGCATCATATTCAAGAAACTATGAGTATGATGATAGGGAAAACATTAAGTATGTATATATTCTTAATGGCTCAACAGAAACACCGTGTGAATATTATGAATATGACGAAGCTAACCAACTTGTAACAGCAATCAATTTTTATACGGGTAGTGTTATAAAATATATCTATGATATAGATGGAAATGTAACATCAAAAAACAATTACAATTACAACGAGTTAGTTTTTGATTATGAAAACAGATCTGTGCTCTCGTTGGGCGAGGTTATTTCAACAGATTCATATACATATGATAATGTTTACAAGGATAGGTTGATTGCATATAACGGTTTGAGCCTTAATTGCGATTCTCTTGGAAATCCCAGGAATTATACCGGCAGAGATATTGATAATTCAATTATCACAGGAAATCTCGAATGGAATGGCTATAATCTTACGGCTTTTGATAACGATGATATGAGAATTGAATATCAGTATAATCAAAGCGGAGATAGAACAATGAAAACCGTTTATGATAAGTCAGACAACAGACTGATTTATCGAATGTCGTATATATGGGATGATGGTGTACTGTCAACACTTATATATCAGGGCGGAGATTCAGAAGAAGTAAACTTAAATATTATTTACGATCAGGAAGGCGCACCTGTAGGATATATAACCTCTATGGGACTCCCTTATTATTTCCTTAAAGATTACAATGAAAATGTTGTCGGCTTTGTTCATGCAGATGGTACATTAATGTGTTCGATAACATATGATACTTGGGGAATTCCCACATATACATATCACGGAAATAATCTGCTTGAAAAACTTGTAATAAAAGCAACAGCTATTTTTAATCCTGTTACCTATCATGGTTTTATTTATGACTATGAAACAGGTATGTATTGTAGTAGAGGAAGATGCTATTCTCCTGAATGGGGAAGATATATAAATTCAGATACTCCCACTTCTCTTATGAATGTTACAGATTATATAGTTGACGTTGATGATGTTGACGATAATCCTTTAGCTCTTTTTGATGTTACAGGCAGTGTTCTGGATTCAAATCTCTACCTTTTCTGTAATAATAATCCTATAAATAATGTTGATGTTTGTTCAATGTGGTCACGTGACTGCTATGTTTATGGTAATAATAGTAGAGGTTTCAAAGTTGAAATGAGCGATCTGTTTGCATCTAGGGCACTTTGCACTATCTTTGCTAATCAAATACTTGAACAGCACGGCGAGTGGTCAGCAAGCATAGGCTATCATTATAGAAATATGAGCTCATTGAGAGTTGCATCCACGCTTTTTGCTCATTATGTTGCAAAAAATGCGCCTAGTGCAATAAACAAAGTAAATGCAACTTGGGGCGATGCTTGGGTAAATGATTGTCAGCAAATCACAGAAATTATCGTAAATCGAGCAGATACAAATGCTTGGAAATATGAAAAAATCTGGTATGCCGCAGAAAAAATAAAAGAATATGCTTGGGACGAGGGTGTGTATATTACCATCTAAAAGTTCTAACTGATTAATGCCAAGCGGACAAAATATTGTCCGCTTGGCTGAAAGTGATTATAAGGAGGC
>JAZNWH010000012.1:0-3263 GCA_045593265.1 Clostridia bacterium
GTAATTGAAAATCACTATATAGAGTTGGAAGAGGTTTCTTTTTATACAGTACAATTTAACAAAGACAAAATAAAAGACTACCCTAAAATTGATTTAATAAAATCAACAAAAAGATTTAATGAGGACAAAATTATATGGTAATAACATATCGAAACGATGAATTATTATTAAACAAATCGTGCTTCCTTCCCAACTCATTCAACGGGAACCAAGAAGCACGATTTCATTTTCACACAACACCTTCCACCACCCCAAAACCACAATTTCAAACCGAGAAATAATCTTCATCCACTTCAAACCTCGAATCTCAACTTGAAAAACTATTTCCCTACACCCCAAAACACAAATTTCAACATGAAATTCCATATTCAGACACTATGAAAGCTAAATTTCAAGTTGAAATATCATTTTCACACAGAAAGAAGGTCATTTCTCAAAATAATATCGTATTTTCGCACTGGACGAAAGTCTGAACGAGAACTGACAAACTATTTATTAACCCCTAAAATGTGAAGATTATGGGAAGTTATTTGAAAATCAACCCCATCAGACTGGGGAAATTCAACAATGCCGAGTACACTAACTTTATGAACCGCACGCTGAACCAAGCCGTAGCGGTGGGCATTGAAAAAATTGGAGCAAGTGAAGCTCTTATCGATAACATCACAGCCAACGTGAACAAAATGACGGACATCGTGGCACAAAGCCGTGCCAGTGTGGAGACGGCTCAGATTGCCGAAGTGGACAAGAAAGCCGACGAACTGATAGTCTATCTGATGGCAACATTCCGCACCAACCGCACATCACCTATCCAAGCGATGCGTACCGCTGCCGAAACGCTTTACTTGAAAACGAAACCTTACGTGGGATGCCAGACGCTTCCGCAAGGCCAGCAGATTCAAAAGATGCGTGGCTTGTTATCGGACATCACCACAAGCGAAATGTCGGCACACATCACCACCCTCGGGCTCTCTGCCGTAGTGGAAGAATTAGGCACCATAACCGTCCAATACGCAACTCTCATCGAACAGCGTAGTGCTTCGCAGTTGGCCAACAAATTAGATGCCGGAAAAACCATCCGCTTGGAACTTGATGAGCAATACGATGACCTTGTGACCATTGCTTTTGTAACCAGCGTAGCCACTCCAAGCAAGGAAGCCACCGACTTTGTAGTGTATATGAATAAGTTGATAGCAGATACTGAGACTGCTTATAATCAGCGTATCGCTCAGCGTGGGAAGAAGAAGGAAGAATAATCCTTCAAATAATCATACAAATGGCGACCACCGAAAGGTCGCCATTTGTATTAACATCTCCCAATTTAGCCTCAATAAATAAATCTTTAGTAAATTCTAACCTATCCCAATCATTACAACCATTTACAATAATATACATTCTCGAATTTTATCTTCATCCAATATTCAATAAGTTTTGTGCTTGTCGGTACTTTATACACAAGCACATATAAACAAGCATAACATATATCACCATACCTAAAGCGACAAAGCCAACACCCCATAATAAATCGGAAAAGACAATAACATTCGACCAAAATACTACACATACAATACAAATAAGCAATAATGTATTAGCTCTATACGGTGGAATATAAAGTTTTTCAGTAGCAGAACTAAAATTTATAATTCGATTATCCAATAGTCGAGATTTCAACTTTAAGGGTATTATTTTTTGAAATAATTTATCATTTTCAACATCAATGGGAGATTCAAACCAATCCTTATAAAACAATATCTTGTCATATCGTTGTTTCTCATGTTCCTTAATATATGAATATATAACATCAACATTTTCATCATCTTGCAAAATCCATAAAGCAAAAGCATCTGCCAAAACTTCTGAAATATCATTAGATACACAATAGTTGTAACATCTTCTATTTTGATGAAGCCAAAAAAATCCAACAACAAACATAAAAAACAATGCTACGGGAGAAACCACAACAAAAATAGATATACTAATTAGAAATAAAAATGACATGACTGATGTTATATTTTGTCCCCAACATCTATAATCAAAATAGCACCAATGTCCTACTTCATGCAAAAGCCTATATTTTTGATAAATATGCTTACAATTAGAAATAGAACCATGTAAAAAGACAAAAGGCCTAAGGTTATAAAAAGGGAATGATACATATTCTTTGATAGTACCCTTATTTTGTTCATATATAAAACCTAAATTCATTTCGAGTTTAGAAAAATACACAATAGAATTCATCATATTTTTCTGCTTTTCACTTAAGCCTAAAGGCAATTCTGGATATTGGTACTCTGTAAAAGAACTACCTTGATGTTTTTCACTAAACTCAGTTAAAAGTAGTACATGTTTTACATCATACTGCAATGAAACTAGTTTTTGAATAAATACACAAACAAAAGAAGAAAGTAAAAATAATAACAGAGTTTTTATACTTGGATACAGCAATAAAATGACAAAAACAAAAATTACTACAGGAAATCGCATTATTTGATCAATAATGCCGTCTACAATTCCCGTAAATTTATTCTTTAATATTTTATTTATTGATTTCATTGTTTCTTTCTTTCAATACATCTTTCAAAATTTTCACAAGCATTCTTATTTGAGCATCATCCAATTTGAGCGATACAGAAATTGCTTTTACGAACAAGGTTTCTTTTTCAACCTCTGTATTAGATTTACCTAAACTAAGAATGACACTCAAAACAGAAGCAAAAACACTTAAAGTCATCTCAACATACTGCATTATCTGAAGTGGTTCATTAAAACGGTGAAGTTCCTCAGACTCACGCAAAGAAGACATCTTTTGCTTATTAAGCATAGCTTCATAAATCAAGCAAATTTTTTCATCACCTAAAATTTGACATTCTATCGGATTTACGATTCTCACCATTTCTATAATACTATTCTTCACCATATTCTTTTTTTAACGATTATATTCATTTCTACTTTTTGCGGCACAAAAATAGTTAAAAAATTCATTAGTATCCACATTTTAGTGGAAAGTAGTGAAAATAATATTTCAATTTATGTTCTTTACTTTTATAAGCAATTGTATCGTTAATTATATAAGCGATTGCATTGCCAACCGACTTCTCGGCTCGTATCGCTCGTAACACTCAGATTTACATCCAGGAAGAAACCAACGTCTGCAAGAACGTGGACCCATGGGGCGGTTCTTACTACGTGGAAGCGTTGACCAACGAATTGGCTCACCGTGCTTGGGAACACATCCAGGAAATCGAAAGCCTCGGCGGTATGGC
>JAZNWH010000013.1:0-1943 GCA_045593265.1 Clostridia bacterium
GATGCCAAGCGGTTTTGAACCAGACTTGAACCAACGACAGTAGGTTTTTAGAGGATATTTTAATAGTAAACAAGGACATCATAAAGACCAGACTTGAACTAGTGAATTTAATACAGATAAACGAAGGCGATAATTTCAGAAGTGAAGTTATCGTCTTTTTTTATATCCAAAATTATAGGAAGGAGGAAACCAAATGAATGTAGATAGATTTTTATATCAGATAAAGCAGAACCTACCAGAGCATGAAGGCGTAACGGTATGGATTGATGAATCAGCAGTAAGGGTTGGCTAATGTCAGAAGAAAAGGTTGAAATCACTCTGATGAACACGGTAACCCTTACAACGAGCTTGTAAAAGGTGATATGTTATAATGCCGAACCAAATTATGCAGTTGGATTTGAATGCAACCGCACTGGCAATTTGTTTTTATCTCAGATACATAGAGGACAGAAAAACTTAGCAGTGCTACCCGAGCTACAAATCTATTGGCAAGGCACTTAACATCAAAAGCATAACGACAGTTGCTAAATATGTAAGAGAACTTGAAGATAAGTGTTTAATCTATACTGAACCGACAGAAATAATTCTGAAAAACGGTAAAAAACAAAACGGCAATTTGAAATATACAATCAGGCCTAATAATCTAATCTATAAGTAATATTGGAATAAAATCTTGACAATTATAGAAGAATATATTATAATTGATACAAATTGATACTATTATATATTGGCGGTGATTGTATGGATGTATTAATGTATTCTAAAATGCTATCTGACAAAAATTTATTTGATTTGGATAAAATGAAATATAAATATTCCGAAAAAGACATTCACGAGTTTATTGAACTTTTGAAGAGAACAACATATAAATCATTGAAACTAAAAGATTTTTCAGGAAATAATGTTGTATATATTGACAGTCTTGCTCAAATTAAAATGGATTCTGTAAAGATACTTTTGAAAAATAATGAGTTTCCGGTAACAACTGCAATAGAAGAGGAAATATCAGCCTCTCTTTCTATAGAAAACATAGATTCCTCAAGAGATAGTGTACGAAAGATAATGAAGGGTTATGCTCCGGATACAAAAAATGAAGAGTATATATATGGATTAAAAAAAGGGCTTGAATATATAAGTGATACATCGAATCGTATTAATGAAGATAATATATATGAATTGTATAATCTTTCTGTTGGACGTTATCTGGATAAAGAAGATATGCTTAATGGAGGAAATGTGTATAGAGATGATGTTGTGTATGTAGTTGGTAACAATGTCGAACATGTGGGACTACCTCACGCAAAACTCAAGGAATATATGAATGATTTGATTTCATTTATAAATACAGACGATAACGTAAATGAACTTATAAAGGCAGCAATAATTCATTTTTATATTGGATATTTGCATCCTTATTTTGACGGCAATGGAAGAATGGCACGGCTTTTGCACTTGTGGTACCTGATTCAGAAGGGTTATTCATCAGCGCTGTTTTCACCATTTTCAGTACTTATAAATAAAAGCCGTTCAAAGTATTATAATGCCTACACACTTATTGAAAAAAACCGTAAGTTAAGTGATGTGATTGATGTAACACCTTTTTTGGTATATATAATTGAAAATGTTTATAATAAGTTGCAAATGCCAAATTTTGAAAACTCGGTAAATAAGTTCTTGGAATTACTTGCTGAAGGTAAGATTACAGAAAAGGAAAAAGACTTATGGAATTTTGTTATGTCAGCATATTCGGATTTGGAGTTTTCTACCAAACAGCTTGAGAAAGACTTTGGAAATGCAGCCTATGCTACAATACGCACATTTGTTAATAAATTTACCGAATATGGATTGTTGGAAAGTATAAAGTATGGAGTAAGAACTAAATATAAAATATTGGTAAAATAAATTTAAAATATTTTATTATTTTTACCCTGATTTTTTTCATC
>JAZNWH010000014.1:0-38120 GCA_045593265.1 Clostridia bacterium
ACCTCTTTGACCTTAAAGGCTTTGCGAACTGGCACGTTGTAACCAAGCGCTTTTTTGTGCATGGCATTTTCAACCTCAATGTCAACAATTTCTTTTCCTTTTTTTAAGGCTTCGGAAAAATCGGAATATTTTTTTTTGTATTCTATTAATGTGTCAATATTTATTCCTAGGTTGCTAGCAATTTGTTGTTGAGATAGTCCATCTCTGCTCCACCCTTTGATTAAAAGCAATTTGTCATCGATTTCGTTATTTTTTTTCCATTCTTCATATTTTGATACTCTAGCCATAAATATCACCATAATATTTCCAAATATATTTGCCGGCACTTTTTCTTCTTCCTCTACAACAAGCCGTTATAGAAGTGCTGTGAATTCCTAAAAAATCTCCGGCATCTTTTGAAGAATCCCAAATTTTAATTAATTTGTTGTTCTTGTTAAATTGCACAACTTTAATTTTGTTAGAATTAGCTATTTTTGTTTTTGTTTCTTTGCTTAATTTTGTTCCTTTTTTTATATTGCTTAACTTTTTTTTTGTTTGTTCAGAATGTTTTTTGCCATAAAAAGGGTTTTTTTCGTTTGCAAATCTTCCTTTATTAGATAAACTCATTTTTTCTAAAGTTTCTTTGCTGTGCGTGCCACAACAATTACCACCATTTTCTATGTTGTATCCATAATTAGAATTGGTGCTATTATACTTTTTAATTAATTCAATTTCCTTTTGCTCAGCTTCACTTTTAGTTAAATCAGCAAACAATATTTCGTGTTTAATGTTATTCCAACCATATTTCTTAATGGCACTAACTATTTTATATTGACTTTTTTTATAACCTTTGCCATTTCTCCATCTTTCATTGACACTTTGACAAGTTATACCAATATAAACTTTATTGTTTGGGAAAGTGTGCATATAAACTATATATTTTTTTTCACCACCATTTGCCAAAGTAAATCACCTACTTTTCTGTTAATTTTTTCAATAAAATTATAACATAAAAAGCCAAAATAGACAAAATAACTACCTTGGCCTGTAAAATTTCTTTTTACGCATTAGTTCCAGCCCGTCAATGTCGTAGCCGTTTAGATAATCCCAAATGGCGTTTTTAAAGGATTCTTTCATGTGTACATTGGAGTAAATGTACCATTTGTAAAAGATTTTCTGGTCGTCGGTAAGTCGGTTGTATAAGCGCTTTAATCCAGCCCTCCTGTCGCAAAAATCGTCATAAGTTATAACCCACATTGTTTGCTCAATATAACTGCATATCGAAAAATCAATCTCGTCCATTCTCGTCCCTTTCCTCAATGGTTTCCCATAATTCTTTTTTAAAAGAAGATAACACGCATAAAAAAGAGCATAAAAATACAATTATGCCCGCAATTAATAAAATAATAATTGTTTCAAGTAAATCATTCATGCAAACACCCTCTTTATAATAGTATTATATCATAAAATTTTGTTATTTGTTTTCGTTTTTTAATAATTCGTCAGGAAAAGGTATTTCAGCCCAATATATAATATGAGTTTCTTGACCTTCTATCCAATCATTAAAAGTGTTCCAATAATCATCAATATAATCACCATAATTTTGTGCAACATCTACATGATATTCCCATTCTTTTTGCCAATCATATTTTTGTTTTATTAAAACCAAATAAATATCTCCATATTCAGGTAATTTTTCCTTACAAGATATCCAATTTATTTCTTGTTTCATTTCTGCCTCCAATTTTCTATTTATTTAATAATAATTCAATAATTTTCTTACCCATATCTTTTTTAGAAACAAACACAAACTTAACATTATATCGTTCTTTCATAGTACGCATCACCTTATATAATACTTTTCCAGTAACTTTTGTTCTTTTGCTAGTCCAGTTTTGCAAATCTTCAACACTTTTTATTTTGTCGTCTTTTATTAAAAATATAAATTCTTCACATTGAATTTCTCTAGCCCTATCTATTTCCTTATGAATACGCAAATGTTCTTGAGTATTACAAAGATTGTGTGCAACTTCTTCAAGATTAGCTTTTAAATCTATAATAACTCTTGTATCATTTAATAATTTAACATCACCAGTATATAATTTGTTTCTAATCCACTTTATGCCTTGCTTATCAAAATATTTTGTAACATAGTCGTCTTTCTTATTGCGTGTGTCTAACTCAATAATTTCGTCAATCATTTAAATTGCTCCTGCTAATTATTTTCAACTTTTTGCTATATTTTAACTTTGTAACTCTTTGCCTAAATAAATAATAACTGTCAAATTCCTCTTTCCAACTATTACCAGTTGAATTGTCGTAAATGTTTATGTAGTACATATTATCACTCCTCTGGCATTTCATATACACTCATTTGTTGTCTTACTATTTTTACTTGTTCTTCATCAACATTTTCCCAACTTTTTAATACTAATTCTCTATCATATTTATACATATCTTTTAAATTTAAAATATTTTGTATTTCATCTAATACTTCTAATGCTCTTTCTTTTGTTGCATAAAAACCTAAAATACAATTACTACATTCTATAAAGAATGGTCTTTTATTAGGATTTTTTACATATTCTATATCTTCACTAAAATTCGTTTCTTCTATACTTAAATATTCACTTACATTAATTAAATCTTTTTTATCTTGACTTCTAATCCATAATTCCATTATTTGTCCTCCTTTAAAATATCTATTAATGGTTTTATTCTTGCAACTGGCATATCGCTATAATAGCAGTCATCAAAATCCCAATCAACATTATCTATTTTATTGTCTAGTATATTTTCTTCAATATATTCAATAGCCTTGTCTATTTTAGATTGTAAAATCATGTTTTTATAACTTAGTTCCCCAAATAATCTGTCATAATCATTTTTAGATATAGTTATCGTTTCTACATCTTCGGGAAACAATGCCTTTATATTGTTTTCGTTCATTTACTCCACTTCCTTATATAACTTATCTGCGTCTTCATAAATTTTATCGACCTTATCTCTAAATTCGCTTACCTTAATATTTCTAACATATAAATCGCTCGCTAGATTATAAACTTTATTAATAATCCATTTATCTTTTTTTAACTCCTCATAACTTTCGATTAATCTTTGCTGGTATTCTTCAAAATGATTTGCTGATAACTCTAAATCTGCCAAACGTTCTATATACATAACTAACTTCCAATTGTTAGAACACATATCAAACATAAGTACTAGGTCAAAATTTCCAAACTTTTTATAAAAAGCCTTCATAAATTGCCACAAACGATTGTGTTTAATTATGTGCTTATCTTCAAATTTGATTTGCTCCATTAGTTCTGGTTTTAATATTATGCAAGATAAGACACTTAATTCTAAATCATTATATTTATTCATATTACTTTTCCTTTTCAAAGTTTAAATAATATAACTTATCAATATAATATAATTTTGATTTATTATCTTTTGTTAGCCAAACGGTATCATATTTTCCATGTTTAGTATATTTTAAAATTTTTTCTCTTAACAATTTTCCATTATAGCTAATTCTTTTTAAAGATTTTATTCTTTTTAAATTAGACATTTGATATAAACCTTCATAGCCCTCAATGTCTTTCCATATTTCTTGTTCCATATTTTTACCTCCATATATAATATAACATAAACGTAACACAAAATCAATATAAATATATGATAAGTATATACAAAATATATTAATTCTAACTTTTTTTTAATAAAAATCTAACTTTTCTAACCTTCTGCTAACCAAAATCTAACCTTTTTTTCCCTAAAATACGGCGTTTCTAACCAATCTAACCATTTTTAGGAAATACACAGGGTCTATGTATAAATTTCGTGTTTTTTTATACTTTATATAGTGTGTGTGTAATCCGGAAAAAAGGTTAGAAAGTTAGAACCCTAGGTGGAAAGGGCGATTGAGGACAATTTTTGGTTAGTTTTTCGGTTATATTTAGGTTAGATTTTTTAAAAACTACCCATTTTTAACTTCACATACGTTCCTTTTTCGCCATCAATACTTGTTGAATGTATAAATTTTCCTTGCGAATTTTTTTCTAAAAATCCTTCTTGTGCCCATTCTTTTTTTATTGTGTTGAACTCATAACCACCTTTGGCAAGCTCTCTAAACAAAATTTGTGCGTTTATAATACAAACCCATTCATTTTTAGAACCCCAAACCTCGCCATAACCACTTCTATCAAATCTTTTTGTGTTGGCGTTTATTATATTTATAATGTATTCTTTCGCTTTTATTGACGTTTTAATCTCGTTTTTGTCGTTTATATATTCTTTTACATCATCGATACACAAAGGTTTTTCGTCTTTAAAAAGTGTAGATACAACTATTTCATCAGCCACTATTATTGCAACAAGTGAGTTTGCCTGTTTGTCTGTGATCTGGGTTTCGCTTGTTATTTGTTCATATAATTCATTAAAACGCTTGCTAATTTTATCAAACCCTATTTTTTGAACCGTTTTTATATATTCTTTACCAAAGAAACCATAATTGTTTCTTATAACATCTGCGACATCATGAGGTTTATCAAATATTTTTTGATTTATTTCTATATCAATAACCCTGTTATATATCTGTTCGCCTGCGTTTTCGTTTACCATACGTTCATTGTTTGTAAATAGAAAATTGCAAAACCACGTTTTAACCTCTTTTAATTGGCTGTTTTTATTTAAACGACCTCTTTCCGTGCCATTGCACAAATCCATAATAAGCGATTCTAAACTCGTATATTTCGAGTTTTTTATGATTTGCAATTCATCAAAGTAACAAGTTATGTTTCTTAAAAACGACGCAAGTGAAGCACAATAATTTGCTGTGCTGTTGCTAGACAACCTCAAAGCTCCAACGTCTGGATTGCCCCAAATCGACATAACAACCATGCAGAGCAATGTTTTTCCGTTACCAGATAAAGAACTCCAGAGATTGACAATAAACGGCTGTATTGACAGTTTTTCGATTAATGGACTTGCTAGAGTTGAAGCCATTAAAACTTTCACTATTTTGTTTTTTCTTAATTCTTTAATTGTTTTTAACCACAAATCATAATTACCCTTGCTACCAATTGCGTTGTATAGCCCCTCTGTTTCCTTGTTGCCGTCAAATATTCCGTGCGTATCATAAGGAATAAACTTGTCACCTTTCCAACCTATTCTTGATATACCCTCTAACTTTTTGATGTTATTCATGCTCATAATGTCGCTAAAAAAGTTTATATAAAACCTCACGTTTTCGCTATTAACATCTAGGCCATCATCACTTAATAAAAGCAATTTTTGGCTAATAGCAAGTTGGCTTCTATCGACAAGTTTTTCTTTCCACTCATTTTCCATATAATAAATTATTTTTATTTTTTCTTTGCCTGTTTCTTGATTTATATATCTTTCGACCGGAAGTATAGGAATGTTAGAAAATTTAGTATCGGTTTTACTGTCTACTATTCCGTGTGCAGTGCATATATATTTCCCAAAACTATAATTCTCAACATTATACTTACATTTTGGCAATTTTGTGTTTTCGCCTATTTTGATTTTATCGCTTAATAATTTGCCATATTTTTTAAGACTATCTTTAAATCGCTTTTCCATACCCATTCTCTTGGCTTCAATAAACAATTCGTCCTCGCGTTCAAGTCTGTCAATATCGTTCATATCAAACAAATCTATGAAGGTCTTTTTGCTAAACAATTCCTTTTCTGTCATAATTATTGTCCCTTCTTTTTAAGATTTATTGGTGTAAGTACCATTTCACCAGTTTCAAGATTTACAGTCAAATAAAAATCACGCCCAAACTTATCAACAATAATCTTTGGTATGATTATTCTGTTTTTGTTTACTTCAGCGCGTTTCATGAATCTTAACTCTTTCATATTTTCTACCTCCTTACCTTAACTAAAATAATTGTACCACGATTATACCACAAACGCAACACTTTTTTGCATAAAAAAAGCAACTTTTTTGTTGCTTTTACATTATGTTAATAATAAATATATAATTACAGGCATTAAAAATATAACGGTTACATATAATTTTAAAACATCTTTTTCTTTGCCCGATATATATATGCTTGATATAATTTCAAATAACAACCATATAATTGAATACCATTTTAAAATAATCATAAAACACCTTAAATTTCAAACGGTATATCTTCAGCTTTTACTTCAACTTTATTTTCAGTTTTTGCTGGAAATTTATATTTCTCATAATCTACATAAGTGCCATCAAGTAATTTTACTCGAGGTATTTTGATTTCGTTTAACTTATCTATCGAGCGAAATTGTATTAATTTTGTTGCTAGTCTAACTTCGCCCTCGTTGTCAATGTATTCCTCTTGCCCAAATTGGCCGGCAAGTTTAAGGCCTTTTAATTGTTCCCATGTTCCTTTAGGATCAAACTTAAAGTTTGTGTTTGATTTTTCTAATGCTGTGATAAACCCTTTTAAGTAAGCTATTTGTTCGTTTGCTAAACTGAGGTATTTCACAGCTCCATTAGGCCATTTTTTGTCTGCGCTATTGTTGCTGTCGTATTGTTCTTTAAAATAACCTACTTGTTCATCGTTTCCTGCAATATCTACACTTACTTTTAAGCTTGTTTTTCCACTAAAATCGCTTGTATGTTCTCTTGCGTCCATTATTTTAATTTCGTGGCCACCAAGTGCAAGTGGTGTAAATTCTCCAAATTCTTTTGCTTCTGTTTTTTCAAATAAATCTAAATCAAAGTTCATATATTATTTTTCCTCCTTATCAATATAACTTTGTATTTTTTTAATGTTTGTTTTATTTAATTTAAAAGTATATTTTTTTAATGGGTAAAATTCAAAAAAAGACCTGCTAACATCAAAAATATTTTTTTTGCATTTTATATTTAATTTTTCAATAAGCATATCGCTATTTGTGAAAAACTCTTTTTCACCAGTAATTATGTTAGCAATTAACTTATTTAATTCTTTTTTAAAATCAACCTCATCTTGTAAATCTTTTGTCTTTTTGTTTCCTTCAACAAATTTCAATAAATCTATTTTCATTATTTTTCCTCGCTTTCTTTTTCTTCAACTTTGTCTAATTCATAATATTCTCTAACAACCTTGTCAAACGCTTTTAAGTCGTTTTCCATAGTTTCATTTTCAAACATTCCAAACGGTGTTTTAACACAATCCTGCCCGTTTGTTTTTAGTCTAAATATATAATTTCCGTTGTCATACATTGAACGTATGCAGATTGTAAACATTCCTTGAATATTTACTTTGTCGTCAAGTAGTTTACCAATTGTTTTTGGCTTTACTTCTCCAAACTCGTTTGTGTCTTCGTGCATTACTAAATACACCGTCTTGCCACCACTTATGCTTTTGATTCCATTGATTAGATTCCAAAAATTGTTGGCAAGTTCGTTATATTTATCATAACCTTTAACACTAGCTTTATTCATAAACTCGTTTGTAAGCAAATAACCTGCGTCGTCTATAACAATTGTTTTCTTTGGTGTATCTTGTATTGCTTTTAAAATTGTTTCATAATTGTCGCATTTTCCTGCTTTAATATCACTTTTAAATGGCAATGGTTTTCCAAGCACATTTACAACTGCAACTTCATTTCCTTTAAAGTTTCTTAAACTCGTGGACTTTCCGGATCCACTAGCACCAATCAATAATACTGGTACACTATTCATATTTTTTACCCTCCTACTTTCTAAAATTTTAATAACTTCATCTTTTAAATAAGGCACTTCAATTATTTCGTAATTATCATTCAACTCACTAAACCACACAATAAATATTTCTTCAAATTCTAGCGTTGTATATTTCTCGACTAAATATTTATAAATTGATAACTGGATTGCATAATGATTAAGTGTAGTGTCTTTTAAATGATTTAATGGCACTTTCATATTTTTGGCGTATCGCTCGTTTTTGTGTATATCACTATTTGTTTTATAATCAACCAATACAAGCCCACCAGTCAATTTATTAATGAATAAGTGATCGATAGCACTAGCAATATCATATTCTTCACTACCAATTACATATTCATCATAAAGATGTTCTAATTTATCTCCAAAATCTTCTTCAAAATTAAATGCTTGTTTTATAATTTTATTAATAATGTTTTTATATTCTTCTGTGTCATTTAAACTATATAATTCCACTGTTCCACCAGACCATAAACTTTGTGCGTATTCATGACAAGTTGTGCCTTTTCTACAAGCAATTTTATTTTTATATTCCCATTCATCTAATACTTCTTGAACTGACTTATTATCTCTAATTGCAACCCTTTCAGCTACTGTTTGAGCATCAAAATCTTGCGTGTATTGTTCTATTAATCCAGTCGCACCAATTGAAATTGGCTTGTCTTTGTATGTGTAATAATGCCCGTCTTCATAAAATTTAAAATCTCCAAATGCCTTATTTAATTCTTTTAAATAATCTTCACGTGTCATTTTGACCTCGATATAAGTATTAACCTAATATATGAGCTTAACGTCAAACCTTTTTCTTTAGCTTCTTGTTGCAACTCTTTTTTTAGATCCTTATCAACTACAAACAATATTTTTTCTTTCACTCTATACCTCCTTTACAATTATAATTATATCAAAGATATATATAAAAGTCTATATATTTTTTATAAATTTTATGTTTTTTATTCAAAATAAAATACAAAATCGCTACCGCAAAACAAATCCCAAAGTTCCATTTTATCGTCACTAAATAATCTTAAACATTTACTTTTTGATAAACAATCAATTCTCAAATCATGTGCTTTAACACTTCTGTTGGTGTAATCTGGGTTTTTGCCAAATCCTCCAATTCCATTAATGTGTATAACGTCACTTCCACCACCAACAACACCAACAATAGTCCAATGATCTAACAAAATATATTTCATACATTGAAATCCGCTGTCATGTTTATAATTCATAGGAACAATTACTATTCCTGTAAATTTTTCGCCTTTATAAAAGTTTTCAAGATTCATTAATTCTTTTTTTGTCATTTCTCCAATATCTTTCATTTACACCACCTCAATATATTTTCCATATCTATCTCTTTTTGTACTTTGTTATTAAAGCTACATAAAGGTATATCTCTATCGCTCATACTATATACTACTATCACTTGTATATTTTCCTTTGAATCCATAATAACGTGTAATATATTCTCTAATCTATCTCTGCTAGTAGTTGTATTTAACACTTTCCAACCTTTTGCGTTTACGTTGCCATATATTATAAAATCATTCATTAATTCTCCTGTTAATTCTTTTTAACTCTTTTTCAATATCAATTATAACTTTTTCTAATTCATCAACCGTTGTATATACAGTAGCCATAGATAATATTGTTTTTTTTAATTTTTCATTTTCTTTTAACAATTCACTGTTTTTTATAGTTAATCCTATATACTCCTTTTTATAATCCAAATCTTTTGTTTCTTTCATTTAAACCTCCATAATAATTCAACACATATTGCCATTAATATAAGCAATATAATAAATACTAGGTATATATCACCATTAATGATTAAGGTGTTTAACCAGTCAAATATTGTTTCTATCATTTTTGCTCCTTATCTACAACATCTACTAACTCTATTTTATCAAATAAACCTATGCTTTCGCTCTCAAATAAATCTTGCATAAATTTTAACCAATTATTTTCCCAAAAATCTTTTAAATCTTCATCGCTTATCATAATATCTGTGTCAAATTCTGCGTGTAAAACTGCTATTTTTTTCATTTATTCCACCTTTTCTAAATAATCTATCGCTTTGCTAAATATAGAAACAATAGCTTTTAAATGCTCCAATATTACTTTTTTGTTACCATGCTTTATTTCATATAAATCGCTTAAAGCCTCGGCTGTTGCGTTTTCATTTCCTAAAATCTTCTCTAAAAGGCTTATAGCAACGTTTAATTCATTCATTGTTATTCTCCTTTAATTCTTTAATCTCCTTTTTTAAAATATCATAAGCATTTGATACTATTTCTTCTTGCTCTAATGCTTGTTTTTCTGTTGGACTTGATAAATGTTTATATTGTCCTAATATATCTATACTTTTATCTATTTTAAGTTTTAATTCTTGTGCGTATTCTACTATTTTTACATACATTTCACACCATTGTTCTTGCGTAAAACTATCAGGTGTTACTACAAATTTATCTTCCATACTTATTCTCCTTTGCTTTCAAGATATTCAAGATATTCTATTATTTCGTTGATTTTATTCATAAGTTCCTTATTGCTAGGATATGTTATAGTTAAATCTCCTATATTGTTTATTTCATATAATTTTTCAGGTATTCTCTTTGGTTCTTCTAGGATTTCTACTTTTATATTCATATCTTCGGTAGTTGTTTCAAGGTAAGAATCAAATAAATATGTTCCATCATGATTTTTATAATCTATCCCATCATGTATATATGTAAATTTGTTGTCTATTTTTATCTTTTTTGGTACTTCACCGTTTGCTATTTTGTTTAATAAGTCTATTACTTTCATTCTTCATTCACTCTTTCTAATAATAAAATCCATTTTCACTTAACAACTCTTCTTCAAGATAACCAATCATATATTCAAACAATTCTACCATTTTCTTATCTTTGATTTGCATTGTTTCTGGTTCTATACTTTTATCAAATAATCTTGGCCTTTTACACTCAATATCTTCTTCATCAAATTTATACCCTAGTTGTAATTTTAATTCAAACAACTTTTCTTTCATATCTGCCATAATCAATCTCCCTCACTTTCATTCACTCTTTCTAATATTTCTAATAAATCATTGCCTTCTTGAGTGCAAAGTTTTCTTTCGCATGTTTCATAAGTCATGTTTCTTTCTATATATTCCCTAACCAAAGCAAAAATCGTTATCAATGCGTCATTTTCTTTTCTTAACTCGCCATTTAACTTTTTGTGTTCTTCATTGATTTTTAAAAGCTCTTGATTTTCTTTGATCTGCTCTTTTAACTCGTTTCTTAATTCTTCAATCATTTTTTTCTCCTTTTCTTTGGCTTGTACTTGCCCGCTTTACAATATCTGCTTACAATCGTTGTTCCATATTTTTTAACTTGATATTTGCTAATATACGCCCAAACTTTGCTTGCGTTTATATCATACTTTGCAACCTTGTTTTTAAAATCCTCGGCATTTATAAAGCAATAATCCTTAAATTTTTCATAAACGAATCTTTCCAAGAACTCTTTTCTCATTTTTCTTCACCCATTCCTTGCAATCTTTTTTGTACTTTGCGTCATATACTTGCGTATATAAGCTACCTTGTATTAACCAAACAACCCACCTGTTTAAATATTTATCTTTTTCTATTAACATACTCATTAAATTCTCTCCTACTTTCTACGTATGAATTATCTCGTTGTTGATTAATATTAAACACAAATATAATAGTTATTGTCAAATACATGAACCAAACTATTGTTAGCACACATATAAAATCAAACGTGTTTTTCATACAAAATCCCTATCGCTTACGCAAACTTGTTCGCTATATGGAATTTCTCTGTAATTGTCTGCTACATATTTTTTGTAATCGTGCATTTCTTCTTTAAGGTATTTAACGTCATATAGCAATGTATCGATTGCGTCTAGCAATTCGTCAACAGTTACTAAATCTTTTCCGTCAAAATAATCTGCAATGTCGTCATTAATCTCTTTCATATTTACATAAACTTTTGTTTTCATTTTAATCTCCTAAATAATCTTTCATTTTTTTGTATAGCTCCCTTATTCCTATGCCCTCATAATCAGCAAGTTTTATAAAGAAGTCAATATCAATTTTCTTAAAATCTCTTTTGCCACTTGCATAATGATACAATCTTGCCTTGCTTATTCCTAAATGCTTATGTATCTCATACAACGTATGCTTTTGCTCGGCATATAATCTTTTCAATTATTCCCCTCCTAACTGTCTTGCGTATTCTTGAACTTCATATAAAGTACAAGTATGGCCTTTTTCAATGTCGCACATACGGCCGATTCTTTCAACCCTATTAAGTGCTTTGGTGATAAATACGGCGCTAATTATTAACATTATTATAAATAGCACGATCTTCACCTCTTTTTTTAGTCTTCTTTTTTTCATGACTACCTCTCCTTCCTCTTTTATCGTAATTTAATTATAACACATTGTTATACGTTTGTAAACCTTTTTTTAATAAAAAAAGAAAAAGTTTACATTTTTGTAAACTATCTCATTATATATTTGTCTTTAATCAACGGTTTTCCTTTGGCGTTTTTGTCTTTGCAATGTTCCTTGTAAAATTCGTCTAGTAGAAAATCCATAATTTGTCTTTGCTCTTGAGTTGGAGGCGTTTTTTGTTTATTAATCAATTTAAGCAACTGATTAATCGCATAGTATAATTTATCCTCTTTGCTTTCGATAAGGTGCAAATATTGGTGGCTTGTTCTAGTAAGCAATGCACCGTTGTCGATTGTTTTCTTGCCTCCGTGTTCTCTTTTCTCAATATGATGATATGTGATAGGATTTTCTCTAGTAATTTTGAAGTTGAGCCAATCCAAACTCATTGGCTTGTAAATCGTAATTAATTCCCTTGTTACGAAGTCCACTAATCAACCTGTACGTGTATGACATTACCCATGTTAGGAGCATTGTAACCCGTTGCAGATTTGCCTTTGTAGCGCATATAGCCGTTTTCATAAGCCATGTTAGCGCCCGGCAATGTAAGCCACTTTTCAATGGCGTTTTTTCGTGTTGTGTAGTTGGCACTAAACTTTGCGTTATATAGATCCAGCGCCTTGCCTTTTGTATGATAAGAACTAGAAACACCACCAACGGCGCGATTATGTCTAGCGCACCTCAAAGGGCTTGTGATTCTAATAGCGCCGTAAATGTTACGCATAGTTTGTAAGTCTTTAAGCAAGTTAATACTTAAATATTCAGGATAGCCGGTGCAATATTTGCCACCGCAACCGCACTTAAATTCTTTTAAATCAAAGTTTTTGGTATATTTCTTTACCCTGTATGCGTCGACTAGCAATATATCCGTATTTTTACCGTAAATGCCGTCACGATCGCTTTTACGAGTGAAATACTTGTCTTGTAGGGCTTTTATGGCTTTTTTTGTTAAAGCTCCGGATATGCCGTCAATAGCACCTTTGTAAAAGCCGAGGTATTTTAAATATTCTTGTCTTTTTTTAACGGATAACATCATCTATCACCTCCGTTTCTTCTGTTTCAAATAATTTACCACCAACTAAGTATGTAGAAATCACACCCGTTATGCCTATAATGGTCTTGGTTATGTTGTCTAAATGCCAACCCCAAATTGAACTTAGCACGAGGATTAAGGTATTGATCATATTGAGCGCATTGACTACATATTTGCTGATTTTTTTGACTTTATTCATATTTACCCTCTTTCTATTTTTTATCTAACACCAATAATTTCAGTTATAGCGGTATAATTGCCAGAATTATCTGTTACCGTTCCACTAGCAGTTAATCTTAAAGCAACCCAATTTACAACATTAAAACTAGTGTCATCACAAGAACATTTTATTGCTTGAAAATCCATATAATTGTTGCTATCTGCAATAAATATATTGTTTCCTCTAATTGCACTTGATGTTTGAATTACAGGGCACATAAAATATGTTGCACTTGTTCCTATTCTTATATAAACTTGATTATAATTTTTTATGTTATCATTTAGTGTAACCGTTCCGCCTTTTGCACACGTTCCTGTCCATAACACTTTGTAATTTTCAAGTTGACTATTCAAATAATTAGCACTATACCCATCTGTCGTACTTGTACTATACCCATCAACTATCTGTGCCTGTACTGGTGTAGTTTGACTTACTTTTTTTATTCTCATTGTTTAATCCTCCTTTTAATCAATCGTAAAACATATTCCGTCAAAAAATGCATTTACACCACTGGATAAAGTCCCTGTTGTTTGTTGAATTTGAACCACACCAGTGTTTAAAACTCTAATAAAATTAACTTCTAAACTATCATTGGTAGTGCAAAATGATAAACGATTACTATTATTGTAATAACCACTTGGCAAAGTAAATATAGCACTTGCTCTTGCTGTTATTCCTGTAACTTGACCTTTTAAATAAACTACATTACCTATTTTGCGATATGCAGGCGCATAATAACCAGATGAAACAGTACCCTGTGCTAAATCGTTTTGTGTAATCTCAATCCATCCAGTATCATAATCAGTCATTTCTTCCCAACCTGTCGGCACTGTTGTTCCGTCGTAATCAATTTCGCTTCCAACTGGTAGTGTTTCACCACCACCAGTACTTGAGCCACCGCCGACACTAACCAAATCAGTTCCGTCATAAGTATATGTGCTTTGTTCATCTAAAACTATATAAAGTATATCTGCAATCGGTGTTTCTCCTGTTTCACCCCACTCATCCGTGCCTGTCGCTGTATAAATCAAGTTTGTTGTTGTATCATAATACTTATCACCCTCGGCACATTCGCTTGGGGCTGTGTCTGTTACTGCCAACAATTGTATGTTATGGCTTTCCTCAATACCATCTTCAATGTTGTTCAATGCGTCTGCGTCTATTGGTGTTTCTGTACTTGGATAATCAACCCAATGTCTTCTTACATATGCCATTATTTATCACCTTCCTTAATAAGTTTTTTTAGTTCGTCTATTTCTTCTTGTTGTTCTTTGACAACTTGCCATAATACTGATGTCATTGCATAAACATCTGCACCATTGTTCTCGGCTGGTGTTATTTCTTTTGAGTAATTAAAATCGTCACCTATAACAAACCCAATATGCTTTTTATCAGTATCTTCTTCGTTTTTAAAGTTGTACTTATAAATATCAGTATTTTGCAATATTTCTTTTGCATTTTCTAATTTTTCAAAATTCTTTTTATTTTCTGCCATTGATGTTTGAATTAAATTGACACATTGCATTACTCCACTTTCGTTGTCCATATATATTGTATAAGTTCCAGAACTTGACATACCACTAATTGTTGCCGACCCTACGTTAAAACGATTTCCTTCATCATTGTTTACAGCATTGATATTTGTGGTTTCAATTGAGCCAGCATTCAAACTGTTTGTTTTTATCATTTGTAAGCCAATTTGTGTCCCGTCTATATCTTGAACAACGTCTTTAAATTTTATTGCGTGTTGTGGGTCCGTACTATCAATTGTTATTTTGCCAACGATTGTTTGGTCTTCTCCATATTGACCATTCAATAATTGCCTAATTTTAAGCATATCAACACTTGTAATAAGACCGTCACCATTTATATCATATAACTCAATTTCTTCATCTGTAAGCGTCCCTGTTCCTAATAAATAAGCACGAACTTTATCATAATCTGCTTGAACAAAATTATATGATTTGCTTGTTGTTGCTTCAAAAGTTGTTTCTGTTAAATTAAATCCGCCAACCTCACCAGAAGTTGCGTCAATTCTGCCATCTGCGTCAAGTGTGAAGTTATCACTTTCAATTGTAACAGTGTTACCAACTAAATTAACAACACCTTTTCCTTCTTCAACCGCCACATTCAACTTGGCAATAATCTCATCTTCGTCAACCTTTTCATTAACTTGTAGCAATATTTGATTTGCTGTTTGTTCTATTGTACTGTCAACATAAACTTCGGTTGCAAATACATTTGTAAATTCACTTGGTATTGTATATGTTATCTCATAAATTGCACCATCATTTATTAATGAATAAAGATAAATATAATTATCACCTTCAAACATTGGTATTTCAACGTCTGGCAAATCCTCAACAAATTCTTGCTGTAAAGGCACTACTTCGCCTTGTTGGTTTGTTATAAGTCTGTGTATGATATATGCCTTTTTGCCTTCAACAACAAATTCGTCATAAACATCATCTTGAGCAAATAAGTTTTTAACTGGCAATTCAACAATTCTTGCTTCGTTACTTAAATTGCGTGTTTTATCAACCACTAAAACCAAATGTCTATATTCTGGTATTGTGTTACTACTAGGATACAAGTTTATTTGTGGGAACAACACGCTTGCATTCTTTATACTAAACTTTAAAGGGTAGTTAGGAACAGCATTTTCTAAATGCAACATATTAACAGACTTTACATTTCTTTTTAAATCTTCATAAGATATTGCTGTTTGTCTAATGGTATCAACGTCTTGCTCAACGGTTGTGATTCTATCGTCATATTCGCCTACTTCTTCTGCCAGTTCTGTAATTGTTTGCATTTCTTTATCAACTATAATCTCGGTTCTTTTTGCAATGTCAACAGCACTTTCTGGATAAACATAACTAACAGTTGCACTTGTTTCGCTAGGAGCTTCAAGCGTAATTTGCATATTGTCTTCTTTATATTCATGTGTATATCTTAAGACAATGCTATCTATTAAATCCCCGTTTTTATTCCTAAACTTAACTTTATCACCACAAGTCAAATATGGTTTAAATGATGTTTTACTAACAAACGCACTATAACCAAATCCCTTAACTTTGTTAAATATAGCTGTTATTAATTGCTGTCTTTTTGTTTGAGTATAAGCAAATGGATTATCATTTAATATTAACCAGTTTTCACCATATTGCTCAACCAAATCCTCGTCAATCATATCAACGTTTTCGCCTTCAACGTCGCTTACGCCAAGCCTTACACAAGTGATTGGCTGTGTATCTCTTTTATCTTCTAACTCTGTATAATCTTCAATAATTTCATCAGTATCTTCTGTAAATATAGGGTAGATCTTATCATCATTCATAACTTTGATAAAACTACCACTAGACATGGCAATTCCTATAAATACATCTCTTATCAACGCACCTGTTCCAGTAAACTGGTCGCTTTCAACTATAAAATTTGAGTTTGTAAAAGATTGAACTCCACTTTGCAAACCACTTAATTGACACGCTTCGTTCCATACGTCTAATAACGTAATGTTTCCGTTTTCATAATGCAACGAGCTAGTATATTCAACCTGTGTCTTTAATCCATAATCCATGCCGACAACCTTAACAATTTCAGTTGTATCATTGTTTTGGATCTCGGTAGTTATAAACGTTCCTATTTTTATTGGCGTTCCGTTTATTGTTTTATAATATTCAAACTCTTTATCTTTAAACTCAATATCATTGCTTGTTTCAAATGAAATTGTTTTAAATATAAAACTACCAATAAAATTTCCGTTATCATAACAATCGTCGCTTAACTTTGCTCGTATAGGCACTTGCGTTTGATCTATAACAATATACTCGCTATATGTTACCTCACGCTTTTCACAATCTTCAATCATTGTTCTAGTAACATTTTTTAACAACTTAATCACCTGCCTTTAATAAAGTTATTTCGTATTTATCAATTAACATATTTTCTTTTGCAGAGTTTTTAACTATATTCTCGGGCAACCCTTGTACTACAAATTGCGTTTCTTTGTACATACTATCCTTGACAGAATAATATTGGTAAGTCCCAGCCGTTAGATAGCTTAGATACTCGCTCGTTGTATCCAAGTCGAAAGTATCTAAGTTTATCTTTATAATAACGTCTGTGTACTCGGAGTTTATAGATTTTCTGCGTCCGTTGGCAAATTTTTGTATAATCCTGTCTTTGTCTTCTTTTATGTTATAACCACTTGCTAATATCTTTTTAAATTCAAAATAATTGTTATCATTAATTTTCTTCTTTAATAATATCATTTTACACTCCCATATTGTAACGATTTTCTTTGACTAACCTTTTGTTGATTGTCATATATAACCTCGCCATCTAAGTCAATTTGTAGTGGTATTGTGTTTTCTAATGTTGCACTTGCATTTAATACTTGTTGAACTCCTCTGCTTGCGCCACTTACTTGAACGTTAGCACTCATTTTAGCTGTTTCTAAATCAACGGCTTGTTGCATTTTTTGATATACATTATCAATTTCATTTTCAAACCCAACACCTAAACCTTGAGCTAAATATTTTCCTACTTGGTCACGCATAACTGTTGATGGCGAATGAATGCCAAGCGTGTCTTTAAATCCTTTAATTACAGACTTGCCAAATCCAGATATTTTATCAATTAACCATTGCTTTGCATTTCCAATTCCGCTCCAAATTCCATGCACTAAATTTTTACCAATGTCCCACATTCTGCTCGGTAGATTTTTGATTGTATCAACAATAGCATTTAACAATCCCCTGCCTGCTTCTTTTCCTTTTTGTATCATGTTTGATTTCCAAGTTACAATTTTAGTAATAACGTTTGTGAAAAGCGTCCACAATTTAGAAGGCAGTTGTTTTATAAAATCAACAACAGCATTCAAGAAATTTTTTGCCGTTTCTTTGGCTTTATCAATCATATTTTTGCCCCATTGCGTTGTCTTATTGTATGTATCAATCAAGAAATCCCAAATTTTGCCCGGTAATTCTTTAAAGAAATTAACAATGCCTTCAATAATTTTTGGAACTTCAGTAACAACCCAGTTATATGCGTCAATGCCAAACTTAACTATATGTCCCAAAACAACGCCTATCAAATAACCAATTCTTTCTGGTAATTCTGCAAAAAACGTTATAACGTCGCCAATAAACTCCTTAACTTTAGTGGGTATCTGTTTAAAAAAGTCAATTACATTTTGAACAAAATTATCGACAAAATTTCTAAATCCATCTAAATTATCATAAAGTAATTTAAACGCACCAGCAAACGGATTTACTAGCAACAATAACAACCCTTGCCAATTATTTTTCACAAAATCAATTATTCCAGTAAAGAAGTTTTTAATGCCTTCAATTGCTGTACTAACAACATTCTTTATTCCGTCCCATAATCCTATCCAGAAGTTTCTAAACGCTTCGCTCTTTTTCCATAATGTGACAAATGCAACAACAAGTCCTGCAACTAACGCAACAATTAATACAATTGGATTGGCTAACATAGTTGCATTTAATAAAGCTATTGCACTTGTCAAACTTTTAACTATTGATATTATAGTCACTATTGTTTTAAACGTTGCTATGGCCGAAACAATAGGTATTAATACTGGCATTAAAGTTTTTAAAACATTTATTATAGTTGGCAAACTTTTTGCAACTGCGTCTAATACTTCTTTTGCTTTTTTTCCTATATTTGCAATTATTTCACCAATGCTTGGCAAGTTTGCGTCTTGCAATCCTTTATTCAAGCCTTCAACCAGATCTGTCACGCCTTTAATAACTTGTGTTTTTGCAACAATTATTGACGTTCTAATACCACCTGTCGAATTTTTTGCCTGTTGTTCAAAATTTTGAAATCCATCAACACCCGTTTCATTAAGTTGTACGATTGTATCCATAAATTGATCCATTGAAACAGACCCATCTCTTAACGCTTCTCCAAGTGCGTCAGCATTTACGTATCCCATAGCAGTTGCAACTTGTTTTAATTGTGCCGGCATGGCAGTCATTGCTGTACGCCACTCCATCATGTCTGGTTTTCCTTTAGCATATGATTGACTTAATTGCTCCAATGCACTTGCTTGTATTTCACTACTAGCACCACCTGCTAATATTGCATTGTTAAGCGCCAAGAACAAGTCTGTTGACTTACTAACATCTCCGTTCGCACTTGTAAATCTTTGAACTGCCATTGCACCTTGATCTAGTGTAGTGGGCAACCCAGATAACTTGTCGCTCATTTTATCAATAGACTTTTGTGCGTCTTCTGCTCCTATACCTAAATTTGACATAACTTTAGGAAAGTTATTTAATGTATCAAATCTTGAAATTGCACCGTCTAACGAACTGGATATTTGATTCATAGCAACGCCTATTAATTTTGTGATACCCAATCCAGCAACAATGTTTTTAATTGATGAACCGGCCTTTTGTGATGTGCTTTGCATTTTGTTTAAACCGTTCTCAAAGTTTTTTGTGTTTAACTCTGTATCAATAACAACTTTACCGTCACTAAACAACTGTATGTCTAATTTCATATAATCCATATTATACTCCTTTCTACCAAAGAGCGTTTGCAAAGTCCTGTTCCTTTTCTTCAACCGTTCTGTTGTCCGGCAACGCAAATTCTCTTTGTAATTTTCTATATTTGTCTTTTTCTGCTTTATCTTTTATCTTACTTAAATCCATAGCACGATAACTCATGATTTCATTTATTCTATTATCGCTTTTTAAGCCCTCAAACAACGCTTTAAACTTAAACCAATGTAAATGGTCTATCTCGTTCAAATCAATGCCGTATTGGCTCAAAAAAGCCGAATAAATGTATTTTGCGTCATGCTCATAAGAATAGATTTGTTTTTTCTTGCCTTTTTCGCCACCTTTGCTTTTCTTTTCCTTTTCACCACATTTATAAAACCATAAAATGCCTTCAATAGCTTTTTTTAAGTCTTGTGGTTCTTCTTCATAAAGCAACTTAATGGCCAAATAAATCTTTTCTTCTTTTTTGAGTTCGTTATCTTGCATTAATAACTCAAATAAAATAAAAGACCTAAAATTTGTATCAATTTTAAGTCCTTCATAGTCAGTAGGCAATTTATCTACCAATAAATTCATCTTTTCAACCTATCAGGACTATATTTATCAACAGCTTCTTTGAAATTATTTAATTGTCTGTTTCTTTCATTAATTATATCCTCGTAGGCCTCTAAACATAATCTTAAACTATTCTTTTCGCCAAATATTTTTTGGCTTGAGCCTTCGCCCAAAACATAATCAAGAAAGTCTTTTAAAATTTTGCATTCCTGCCTTATGCCTTCGGCTGGTTCAATCGTGTCTTTAATCTTTTCTAGTTCTTCTGCTTGTTTTTCAACTTCTTTTGCTTTTTCGCTAATTTTTTCAATTACATCAGCGTCTGTAAAGTCTATATCAAACTCTACTCCATTGATAGTCATAAACTACCCACCTTCCTTTATTTTATTATAAGCTTACCCCGTCTTCAGTAAATGTTGCAACAGAGCTGTCTGCGTTAAGTGTTGCAGTTCCTGTTATTCTTTTTCCTGTTGAACGGAAAGTTCCGCTATAAGTGTATGCGTCTAGTGAATCACCATCTGCGTCCCCAATAATTGCATATTCTCTTTTTGTTGCTTTGTATCCACCACCTGTTACAGGTTGTGAAAAATCAACTGTTACGATGTTTCTTCTTGCTTCAGTTCCAGTATATTCGCCGTCTAGTATTTCTACCATTTCTTCGTGTGCTGGATCATCAGTATATTGGTCAAATCCAAATTCAAGACTAGGGCTAAATCCAACAACGTCAGTTGTTTCAAATTCCTCGTCAACATATTGTCTTGAATATTCAATTGGATTTTTTGAGCCACTTAAAGTTGTAAAACCACGCATTCTGTTGAATGTTTCAGTATTTCCCTCAACGCAACCCAAAAATGAAACTTTATCACTTCTTTTTATTAATTTTCTTGCCATGTTACGCCTCCTTCGTATAAAGTATTCTCATTTGAATAATGTATTTTGCCGTGCCGTTCTGCACGTCTTGAATTGTGCCGTCAGTCAAGCATTCAATCGCTTGTATGCCGTCTATATCGGGCAAAATTCCGTTTTTATTGTTATCCTCTATTTCTTCTTTAAACTTTTCATAAAACCCTAAATTCTCTATATTTTGAGCTACGCCGTTGTCATAATATTCTCTACTGCCAAATTGAAAAACAAATTGTCTTAATGAACCACCATCGGCATACGGCCTAACAACAGGTTCAACTGGCACTGGTTCAATTGTATAAGTGACTGCTTCGTTTCCTAAAAAGTCGATTAGTATTGTTTCAAATTCTTCAGCAAGTCTTACGTGTTCAATAAAATAATCTTTTATTTTTTCAACCATATTATCTGCTTCCTTTCAGTCTTTTAGCTTCATTTTCGACTTCTCTAGTAAGAACGTCACGTTCATTTGCAATCATTTTTTTGTCCCAGTATTTACCTCTTATTCCTTTGCCTTTGTTTGTTGTATATTGTCTGTGTGCGTATTTTTCCTCATAAGTAACACTACCCGGCCTAACAGTTGCGTGGCTTGCTAATGTACCGGTATCAAGAGGCACATACTTGTGCATTCGTCTAAAACAACTATCTGCCAAAAACAAGTGCAAGTTTCCATTTTTTTCCATACCGTATTTACTTATGATTTTGCGTCCATCAAAGTCTTCTAAAGAATATTTTAATTCCATATATTACCTATTTCGGCTGTCGCCAATAATTTCAAAATGCCACATATCTGGACTGCCATAATCTTTATTGCTCCAACTCATAATCTCAAAAACGTCATATTGTGATAATCCTTTAATCCCGTTCACTTCGGTTTCAATAACCTCGTCTTTAATAATAAAATCTCCGTTGTTTATAGTCCAATTAGAACCATTGTATTTTTTAGGAACGACATAATCAGTCAAATCATTTTTGTCGTGTGGTATATATATCTCGGCTCTGTTTGTTTTTTCAAAACCGTCATCTAAACTAACTTGTTTTTCGTCGTCCCAAAATACATTGTCAACAACGTGTTTTTTAAAGGTCACTTGTTTTGTAAACGGATCTACATATCTGTTGAATATACTCATTTTAGTGTTAGTCATCATTTTGGCTAATCTCCTATGTATATTATATGTTCGTTATCAACTATCACGCCATATAGTTCGGCTCTTACTATGTCGTCAATTTCTTCTGCTTTTGATTTTAGGATTTCCCTAAAACTTCCACCAGAACCATAACTTACAGAATAATTGCCAACTTTTTCGCTGGATACAGAACGATTTGTGTCGCTAGAATAAAGACTTATGGTATTTATTAAATTATACAAACATAACTTAACTTCATTTGGAATATCGGTTTTTCCAACCAATCTGTTCTTTGTTCGTAAGTCAATTTCACGGCGAGCTTCAAATTCTAGTAGATTAAAAGGCGTTTCATCAAGTGTTCCGCCTAATCCTTGATATTCTGTATAAGTTAGGTATTTGTCACCAGTCATAATAAAACGCCTCCTTTATATTATAAACTAACAGTTCCTTCTGGTACTAATGCAGCAAATGGATATCTAGCATCAGTTCCGTCAAGTGATGTTACTGGATTAGGTACAGCTGTTCCGAAACGGAAAACTACTCTAATAGCTGACATATCTTCTTGCATTAAGTTATATGCAATAGAACCGTCACTATTTTGAATAACACCTTCTTTAAATACATCGAATGTTACGTCTTGACGAATAGAGTATACTGCTTCATTAAAGTCGCCAGCGATTAATGTTGCAACAGTCTTATCCCAAGCTCCATTGTCAACAAATGCTCTGTTTAAAGAACCTATTTCAGTTGTATTTAATGGTTGTCCAGTAGTATCAGTCATCATACGGAATTTCCCTTTAAGTCCAACTCCACCAAGTAAACCTGTTACTTCATAGCCACTTTCTTCAACTTCAGTCATAACATCATTTATATCGCTATATAAATGTCCTGTTTCAGTAACTGATTTTGCTTTACTAACGATAGTAGGAATTATACCATTTCCAAATGATGCAGGAGCATCAACGCCGAATAAAACAGCTTGGTCAATTTTTTTACCTATTGCCTTTGCTAGTTCAGGTTTTACTTGTTCCCAAATGTCAATGTCTGCGTCATTTAAAACGTTGTCTTTAATTGGAATAATTACTGCTAGTTCTTCAGCTGTTAAATATACGTTATCCCATGCCATTTTAGTAGTTTCTTTTCTACCATTGTTTGTTGATTCATTTACCCAATATGCAACTGGTAGACTATCAACTACTTTTAATCTCATTTTATCAGAAGTCATATTTGGTAATCTTCTGAATAATTGTAAAACTTTTGAATATTTTTGTGCTTCTTTAAATATTTCACCAAACACTTGTTCTGGAATTAGTGCAGAAGCGTCTGATTTTGTAATCATGTTTGCCATAATTTTATCTCTCCTTTTCTAAATTGATTTTAAGCACTTCTAATCATATTATTAAAAATATCATTTACTGTGCTTCCTTTTGCTCCACCATTATTTAAAGTTGGCGAACTTTGCACTTTTTTAACAACAACCTCACCAAAATATTGAGCATTGTCTTTTTTATAATTTTTAAGTGCGGTTTCAAAATCGGTAGTGTCATCAACCATAGACATCACTTCGCTTGTAACAAATTTTATAAATTCTGGTTTTACGTCGCTTTTTGCAACCTCGCTTGTTGCTTTAAGCAGACCGTTTTCTTTTTTTAATGCCTCGTTACTCGCTTGTAATTCTGCGATTTTTTCACTGTCGTTTTGATTGGTTTTTTTCCACTCGATAAATTCTTGATACTTTTCATCTTTTTGCCAGTCATGGCTAGCTTTCTTTCGACCAGCATTAAATGAATTATCTAAATCCTCTTGTGTATAAGTTTTTGCAGTTTCTTCCTTTTCAGTTTCTTCTGCCTTTGTTTCTTCCGCTTTCACGTCTTTGTTATCTTCCATAACATTTTCTCCTTTTCTTTAAAGTCATTAAGTTAGACTTGCCACTAATTTGTGTCGTGTGCAACTAGTCTTTTGAACTCTATGTAAATTATAACATAAAATAAAAAAAATGCAAAATTGCATTTATTTAAAAACTGGCAGGGGAAGTAAGAATTGAACTCACACCAAAAGTTTTGGAGACTTCCGTACTACCATTATACTATTCCCCTATAAAAAGCAAGTCTATTTCTTGCTTGCTTTTTTCTTTTTAATTTTGACTTCTGGCTTTATGTCTTCTTTTACAATTTCAATTGTTTTTTCTGCTTTTGGTTCTTCTTTCTTTTCTGGTTGCACCTCAACAATTTTAACAACCGCTTTTCTTAAAGGATTGTTGCCTGTTAAATATTCTGCCATTTGTTGCGAACATTCAAAAGTGTCACCAACATACAACTTTCCTTTGTCGTCCTTTGACTTTCTAATAATGTTTTTTAATTCACCAAAAGCTTTTAAATCAAAATTCTCAACAACTTCACATTTTATCATAATTTCCCTCCTTAATATTGTTGATAAACTCTATTATTGACTTGCTCTTTGCAAGTTTCAATACGTTTTTTTAATATAGGTATCATTTCTTTGTGTCTTAATTGACTTAACAATTGCAATTGATGTCCTATATGGCAATATGCACTTGCGTTCCAATAATCATTCCTAACCATAGATACGCTATTTGTGGTGTTCGTCCTGTTCCATACATAACACACTTTTTTTATGTTTATAACTTTATTCAAGTTATCGATCTGGTCTGCCTGTCTATAACTCCACACTCTGTCTTCCATAAGAGTGTCTTCGCAAAAATAAACAATTTTATTTTTTTTGATAATTCTAGCCCATGCAGTACACCACACTTTGTTATTGCTTAAGAAAAAATCTTCATAGTTATTATATTCATGAAACTTTGTCATAAACACGCCGTTTTTGTCGATAAGTTCCATGCCTATCAACGCCATGTCATGCCCATATAAACGATTATTAATTGTTTCTAAAACTTTGTTATCCTTCCACCAATCGTCGCTATCTAAAAACGCAAAATAATCAAAATCTAAATTATCCAGAGCATAATCAATGCCGACGTTTCTAGACCCACCATTATATCTTTTTCGTTTATTTTGAATCAGATGGATTCTTTTGTCGTTATATGACTTAATCGTTTCAACAGATGTGTCGCTAGAACAATCATCAACAATTATTAATTCAAAATTTTTGTATGTTTGACTTAATATGCTATCAATACAATTTCTTAAAAAAGATTTCCCGTTATATAATCCATGATCGTTATTGCAATTTGGCACTATAATTGCATATTTATAATCAATTTTGCTAGGCAAAACATCAAAATCTTTTTCGGTGATATTTGCTTTTTTTATGCAGTCAACATCATAGTCAGTCAAATTTATATCTACAAACTCACAATTTTTCCAATAAACGCAAGGCATATTCTTTTTTATAAGTTCAGTAAGAGGTTCATTAGTGAATAAATATATATAGTCATTGTTAGTATTTCTAATTGCGTTTATTGAATTTTTGTCAACTGCAATTTTCATAATATCACCTAACAAGATTATACCATAAAAATAAAAGAGTGTAAAATACACTCCTATATAAAAGTTATCGAGCAACTAAGCTCATAACAATTATAACACAACAAATAAAAAGCACCAAATCTACTTTGGCAATTACCCCATTTCAATTTAGTACTTTTTATACAACGATTATTAAATGCGTCCATTTAATAGTTCAATTCCCACCTCCTTAACAATCTTAATGGTTGCTAAGGCTTAGTAGTTATTAAGGATTTATCTCCTAAAAGTTGCCAAATCCTTCCCTCCAAACCACCTCTTAATTTAATAAGAGTTAAATGTATATAAATTATAACATATTTTAACTTAATTAACAAGCCAAACATCCTCAACTTCCCTATCTCGACAATCAAACGTGTCATATATCACACCATTTTTAGAACATACTATATGGCCACGCATTGTTATAAGCAATGTGTTGTTTGGGAACATAGCAGACACTTGCCCCACAGTCCCATAAATGCCTTCTAGGCGTTGATATGTTCTATCTAGGTAATTCCTTACAAAATCACGTTTATCGAGCAGAGTGCCTTCGTATTGTGCTATGTCACTTAAATAATCATATACATAATCCCATGACTTGTTTGTTGCGCACGAAATTGCGCGAATCACACAGTCGTCCTCAAATCTATTTACTGCATTGGCATTATAATACTTATACATATTATCTCATGCTATTTTGTAGCGCTGTCATTAATTGTTGTTTTTGCTGTGGTGTTTCTGCTTCTTCGTGTAAAACTTTAATAAAATCTTCAAGTGCTTTTACCATATAATGAAAAGACTTGTCTGTTTCTTCGCTAGCGCCATATCTTGAACGGCTTTCTTGGTAGCGACCATATTCACCATACATTCTGTCTAGTTCATCGTCACCTCTATATCTGGCGTCACGTCCTCTAGCTCCGTATCCACCACGTCCATAATCTCCGTAGTTTCCATATTCACCATAATTTCCACGTCCATAGCTGTCATATCCTGCACGCCTTCCACCATAGTTTCCATAATTTCCATAATTCATCTCTTTATCCTCCTTTGCCATATGTTTTATTTTTGACAATTTATATAAATTATCTATATTGTTGGTGTTTAATCCGTCATCTAATATTTTTTTAATGGATTCTTCTGTTTTTTTAATTGTTTTTTCTTCAACGCTGTTTTCCATCGTCACTCCTCCTTTCATTAAGGATTTTTAATATTTCTTCATTTTGCTCAATAATTTTTTGCAAATAATTTGTATCTTGGTTTTGTAATTCTTGCATTAAATCACCGTTGTTAAAATCTTGAAACAATATTTGTAGACTTAACGCCTGTAAAACCAAAGACAAGCTATCTATCACGTTGTTTTTCATTAAATTCTACTTATGCTAAATGTGGCGTTAGTTATAATAGCTTGTGTAGTTGCTATTGGTGTTGTTGGATCAGTTGGCGTTGGCACACTTGAAACGCTTTGAACTGATAAATTAGTTGTTCCACGAGGGCATACTCTTAACTTTTTGTCAAATGATACAGTTTCATAATCATCTGCGGCCGCAATTGTTACGGCACGAACTGTGTCGGGTATCATCACGCCATCTTGAAATAATGCTATTGCCACAACACCCGGAGTTGCTGTGCTTACCGAAGCACTAAACTCTACGTCATAATATCCTGTATATCCATTTCCAAATATTTTAAAATTAGGATTACCGTTTGAATAATCTAACCAGCCGTTGCAAGAAGCACATCTTGTTCTAATGTCCGTTTCATCAAAAGTTATAGGGCTTGCATTACTTGGCAATACTAATGGTTCATTTATAATTGTTTCTATCATTTTAATATCATTCTCCTTTCATATTTTGCACAATGTTTCAAAAACATAGTGCATTTTTAATAAAAAAGAGCAGGACTTGCCCACTCTTTGTGCATTTTAGCAAGTTCTCGTAATCGAGCAAGTTGTATTCAACTCATGCTATTAAATAAATTGACTTGTTGTGTTAAATCCACACCCACAACCATTATAGTTAGCAGGACAGCTGAAAATTCTTTGATTTCCATAGACCGGTATTGTATTTATTGGGCATGTGGCTAGGCGATTATACAAAGCGTCAACTTCATTGTTTAATCCTTGTGCAATAAATGCATTTTGAGCAGTTTGTGAAGCTTTTAAATCAGCCATATCTAATTGTCTTTGAAGGTCTAAGATTTTTTCGTTTTTAGCGTCAATCTTATCTTGACATAGGGTATCTAAGATTTTTTGAGTGTTTGCAGTTTGGTTGATTAAAACGTCTTTTAGGCCGTCAGCAAGCGCCGCTCTATCAGCGCAGTTTTCGCTTAGAATTGTTGAGTTTAAGTTAGCAATTCCAAGACGATTTTCACAGCAACAGTCGGCAAATTGTCTGCTTAAATCAAATGCTGTGTTCATGTTTGCCATTTGTCTGTTAGTGGCCGCAATTTCGCTATTATAGAAACCATTTGAAATTGCAGATGTTATATCGCTTGTTGAATTACATAGTTGATTAGAAAGCCCATATACGCCATCTCTAACACCTTCAATTTGGTTGCTTAAGTGTAGGGAATTAAAACCATCGCTTGTTTGGTTCATTATGTCTTTTTGTCCATTTGAAAGCCAAGCATAACCATTGTCAAAACTATTTCCGCCAAAGAAACCGTTGCCATTGCCACCGTTGTTGCCCCAAATTAGAGCCAAAAGAACGATTAACCAAATAGCGCTGTCACCACCCCAGCCACCAAATCCGCCGTTGCCACCATTTCCAAACATAACAGGATATGGATAGGCAAAGCCGTTACCACCGTTTGTAGTAGCTAATTCCACTGTTGGTTGAATTGAATTTCCGTTCATCTCTTTATCCTTTCTATAAGACGCTAGAAACCTTACAAGAGGGTATTTTCTAGCAAAATGCCCTCGTGCAAGGCGTCTAACCCTGCTTATTTTGATTAAACATTGTCATCATGTTGTTCCATTGTTCTTGTTGCTGAGGATTAAAACCACCTACTATTTTGTTTAAATATTCTTGTGGATCTGTATTATTCTTTCTTGCTTCTTGAAACTCTTGATACGCTTGAGGATTTACTCGTTTTAGTTGTTGTTCGAGTTGCCCCATCATCTTTTGTGGTATCTGTTGTAATTTGTTCGTCATCAACATTTGCAACAATTCTTTCATTTTCTGTTATTCCTTTCTTTAATTCTTCAATCTGCGCTTGTAAATATTCGATTTGCATATCTTTGCTGTCTTTTGCTATTATTTCGCTTAATTCATACGTCTTAATCTCGCCTTTAACATTTTTTAACCATAGCACCGACATATCTTTGCTAAAAAAAGGCGTGTCATAATAAATAACCTCTTTATTTACCTCGTCAATAGTGTCCACAAACTTCATGGCGTGATTATTTGTTGGTGCAAGTTGAAAAGTTTGATTAATAGCTGGTTGCTGGTTGCTGTTTTTAATTTGCTCCCTCATTTGCTGTAATTGTTTGATTTGATTATCTATCTGGTCGTACATATTTTGTTCGTACATCATATTTTGTTGATTATAATTGTTATAATTTCTAGGGTATGGATTATTAAACATTTTTACTCATCTCCCATGTAAATATTAATAACCTTTGTTTCTTTTGGTGGTTCACCAAATAACAGGTTTAACATTAACAATGCCCACAACCCGTCAAACACACTTTGCGTTTCTTCAACTTCTTTTTTTTCTTCTTTTTTGGTTTTTGCCATACATTTCTCCTTTTTAAATAAACAAAAGGAGGCAGTATAATAAATGTGTTTTACTACGATTTATCATACGTGTCGCCTCCCTTTGTACTTTAATTTTATTACAAATAAAAAAGCATAGTCAGTACGACTATGCAAAAATTTTTAAATATCTAATCTGCCTATTAAATAAAAGTAGCATTTATCTAGACATTCTTTGATTCTAGGATTGGCTATATCAAATTCTTCTGCTATCTTTTCATAAGAATAGCCGTCAATAAATCGGCGCTTGTATATCATAAAAGTTTCTGCGTCAACTCTTTCTTTGAGCAATTCTTCTGCTTTTAAATATTCGTCAGTTAAGGCGTTGTATTTTAAATAATCTATCAATGGCTGGTGTACACTCTTTTCGCCCTGCGGTTTCCATAATGTTAAATCCTGAAAACTTGGTTTGACTTCAACGTCGGATTCTTCGTCTGGAATATCCGCGTGGGCGCTTAGTAAAAATTTGGCATATACCGTAAATAATACAGCAATATAAATGTTTATGTAAGTCGACAAAAACAACGACACAAATACTAATATCTGCATTAAGAAACACTTTAACGGTGATTTATAATGCTTTGCCTTTCCCATAAGTAAAGACAAACTCCAAACAATCATTATTATAATGGTGTTAGTAATTGATTTACTTACAAATAATCCCAAAAGAAAAACCCAAGTTATATTAATTACAATGTTAGCAATTAACATAAATATATTATTTGGCGCGTCAAATAATATGTGCTTGAGCTTTTCTTTCATAGATTATTCGCCTCCGTCAGTGTCGCAGAATCCCCATCTTGTGTTGAACATCTATATCACCTCCTTATCTTATAAGAAGATATATGATCCAAAAATGTAAAATCAATGATACAAATATTGTTAGGCCTATGCTTATGCCACGTACAGTTATACTTTTTATCTTTGTTTTTTCTTTTTTCCTGTTCCAAAATTTATTGTAAAATTTTTCTATTATAATAAGTTTTTTAGAAGCAACTAAAACAAACATTATAGGTGCTAATAAAGCAAATATTAAAGCAATTTCATTCATGCCAAATATAAAATATGCTACTATGCTAATTAATCCTAAAATAATCTCGGACAGTATATAAGTGATAACATCTGTTATTCTTGATTCTTTTGAATATATGAGTTTTAGATTTAAAAGCATTATAATAACAAATAATAGATCTGCATTAATGCCTGTTTTAAATGTCAAAGTGTTTTGAATAACAATATAATCAATAATAGTTAATCCAATAAAATAAATGTTTTTGCCTTTTAATTGTTTAGCAAATATGATAAACAAACAAGTGTATAGTGGTTGCAATATAGAACCCAAAATATTTCCTATCAACATTGTTTCGTTGCTCATTAAAATTCACCCTTGCTATAATATGTCAGTTTTCACAATGTCCCACTTTTCCATCTTTTTTGCTATCGTGTGAATATAAGAATTGCCTCCAAGCCCCTCGTAAACTTTGAGCATATCTAAAAAGTTTTGATACACATAATCAGGGACTTGTTTCATCTCGCTATATACAAAATATGTGTTTGTCAGTTGACTTTTTAAAAGTGTTTGCAAAGCAACATTTTGTATATTTTCGTTTTCTTTTTGTTTTTTAAGTTTATCTTTATAAACTTTTATTCTACTTACGCAATATCCTAAAATTGTGCTTATGATAAATGTTACTATGGTGTTTATTATTGCGTGCATATTTCTGTCCCTTTCTATTACCAAATTAATTATAACACGAAAATTAAAAAACGACAAATTTAATTGTCGTTTACGTACTGGCCAATGAATAAATAAGGTTAGTTTTGTTAAGTATACCAGAGTAAGAATATAAGAAAAAATAGTAGCCGTGCCAGTACCTCGACATAATTATATCACTTTAACTTATCTTTTGCAACTCTACGATAACCCGAAACGCTTAATCTATTTTTATATGTATCTAATCCCGCAACCTTACTAAATTTATTATATTCTGTTGTCAGTTGGCTTATCTTTTGTTGTGCAAGCCCTATTTCTTCTTTGTCACCACTTGCTCTTGCTATAATTTGCCTGTCTTTTTGTTTTCTAATGGCCGTTTCAAGTTGTCTTTGAACTTGCGTTGCTTCATACTTGGTATAAGTCTTGCCTTTGTATTCAACTTTTTCTCGACTATATCTTTTATATCTAGTTAGTCTGTTTTTGCTATTGCTCGGTTCGTTTACCCCCATTACAATAGCAAACGCAAAATGTCGACAATTATATTCACCAATAGGACGGTCAAGTTCACTATTTAGTTTTTCAAACTCTTCATTTGTATATTGTTTACCCTGTATGTCTATATGATCTTCGGCACACGGAAAATGTGCCGATATTTCTACGCCGTCAGCACCAAATCGCTCACCAACTTCACGCTGTACATCTAAATTGATTTGCCTAATGCCTGTTAGTATATCTTGTTTTACAGAACTATCTATTCTTCGATTATAGCCGTTTTTATAACCCAACTTTTCTTCATGCACCTTAACGCCACTATCTGCAAGTTGCCTTATCGTGCTTCGCATTGCACTTTGATAATCCGTAACGCCAGTACTAACATTAAACACAGCTTCGTCGATCAAATCGTTATAAACGTTAGCAATCGGCTTATAAGTGGTGTTGCCGTTAGCATCTTTAAAAGTGAATCCAACATTGTTTGAGTTTGCCAAGTTCGTAAACAAACTATTTGTTTGTTTTTTAATGGACGTTACATAATCTTGCAACTGCATATTATCTTCATAGCTAATATATTCTTGATTTTTTGCTTTAAAATATACTTCACTAAACTCAACATTTTCTTTTGCTACTTCGTCAAACAACTTGCTTATATCTTCAACTGACTTGCCACTTATTTTTGATAAATCGTTTAACAACTCATTTAAGTCAAATCCGTACTTAAGTTCCTGTGCTATTTCATGCGCTTGGCTAGGCGTAACGCCGTCAAATTGTTTGATGGCGTTTCCTAGCTTTTGCAAAACCTTTGTATTATATTTATTAAATCTTTCATAAAACAAATCTAGGATTTTGTCTAATTGCTCGTTATCTTGCATAAACAAACCTCCTTATTTTAATCGTAATAACCCTCAATCATAAATACGTCTGCTCCTATATCGTTATTGGCGGTGGCCGCCGTTCCATAAAGGCTTGTTTGCCACAATACAACAAAACTTGTCTTGTCTGCCGATACGGCACACGTTAATGTCGCAAGTCTATTGTTGTCATTTGGTTTTTGTACAACAGTAGACGCAACATAATTGTTTCCCCATGCTGTTGATACTGCTCTACTATCTAATGACATTTCCAAAATTATTGCTGGAGTAGTACTTGCATTTGTTGAACCTTTGCCGGCGCAAGCATAGATTTTAATCCTTTTAAATGGCGTTAAATCTAAATCCGTCAATTGCCATGCTGGGCTTGCAGATAGATTCGCTTGTATTCCTTTTAAATAGTCGCTTGGTGTATTGCTTTCCCATACAACAACTGGTTTTCTTTGAAACTCATCAAAGACTGCTTTCGTGCTAGGGTACTTGTCTGTGTTTGTACTGTTTGAAACCACACTTTGAACTTTATTGTCTTGTCTTTCCCAAACATTAATTGCAACCGTTCTTAAACTATCGTCTGGAGCTAGATTAAACGCCATTGACACTGGAATGCCTAAATAATAAATTTGAGCTTCAAACATTATGTCGCCGTTGTTAACTTCGCTTATTCCAACGCAACTTGCATAAAATCTTGTATAAGAGCTTGTCCCTGCTCCGTTTTCCCATAACACATCCAAATAATCTGCCTCTTTTGGATCTGTTAAGTTGTTTTTAACACTTTGATATGTTAGTGTTGAGGCCTTTGTATCAACGCTACCATCATTATTCAATACAACTAAATGATATGTAGGAACGACAACATTGTCATCAACATACTTCTTGTTTGCCACGTCATAACTTGTGCTTGGCGTTCCAACGTTTCTTATTATTGGCCTATAATTTGTGTTATCACCATTTGCGTTTGCATAACCCGTCAAAGTTAAGACTGTTCCTAAATTGTCATCTAGTGCTTTTGTAAAAGTGATTCCACTATCATAATCCTCGTCTTCTATGTCTAGCGTTAAATTGCCGTCTATCTTGACATTGCCAGTTATCTCGCCACCAGCTTTGTCGTACTTGCTACTTATATCTTGGTGACTTGTTAAGTAACCAGCGTCATTTGTGAAAGCACTAACATTTGTTGGTACTGTCGGGATTGTTGGTTGGTCTGTCAAGTCATTATAACTTCCACTAAAATCACTCTTGTTATTCCAGTTAGTAATATCGTTTTGAGTTATACCACTTGCGACACTATTTGAAAATACTGGGTCTGTTTCTGTATAACTTGTTATAAAGCCACTATCGTTTGTTAAATCGCTTGTCTTGCTTGGTATAGTTGGTTTGTTATCTAAATCATTGTAGTCACCACTAAACAATTCTGGTTTGTTTGTTAAGTCTTCATAGTCGCCACTAAAATCGCTTTTGTTGTTCCAGTTTGTTATGTCGCTAGTAGTTATGTTATAAGCTGGGCTTGCTGTGAATATTGGATCTGCTTCTTCACCAATATCGCCACCTCCACCACCACTTACAACACCAGCGTCAATTTTGCGCCCGTTTGATAAAGTACATATTAAATGATTATTAACAATCTCAACGTTTGTAACGCTTATACCGCCAAAGCTAACCCCGTCTTTACCTCTAACAACACCGCAGTTTATTTTTCTGCCGTCTGTTAAAGTTATTACAAGTTCGCCTTTGTCGTTTATTTCGGCGTTTTCGATTCCAACTCCGTCAATGCCGTCAGTTCCGTTGCGCCCGTCTTTTCCGTTTTTACCATTTAATCCGTTTTTGCCATCTTTTCCGTCAGCGCCGTCTTTACCATCTCGGCCGTCTTTACCATTAATACCGTTTTTTCCATCTTTGCCGTCTTTTGGTTTTATAAGTTCAATGTTCTTGATTTTATCAATAAGTTCTTCTTTTATCTTGTCGCACTTTTCTTCTGTTTCTTTTTGCGTTTCAACAATGTTTTCAATTTTTCCATTAATATCTCTTTGGCTTTGTTCAAAGATTTCTTGCTTTGCTGATAGTTCATCTTGTTCCTTCTTTTGTTCTTTAATGTTTTTATCAATTACTTGAATAGATTTTATAATTCTTAAGTTTGCCTCCATGGATTACAACCCCATTCTTGTTAACGCAGAATTTACAATTCTATTTTCCCTCGATTTTCTTTCTTCTTCTTGTTCAACAGGATTTTCACCCATTAAATCCTCAAGTGATGGATTGCTTTCTTCAATTTCGGCAATCGCTTGTTGTGCAATTTCAGGAGTTTCACCAAATATTTTTTCGCGATATTCTGCTTTGCTTATTAATCCTGCTTGTACTTCTCTTAATGCCCTGTTGCTTTCGGCTTCTTTGTCTTCAATGATAGAATCATCAAATTGAATAACAAAGTCTTCTGTGTTTATGTTATATTGGCCGAACATACTTGAGGCATAGCAAATAGCTCTTACTAAATCAAAAATTGCACTTTCATATCCTATCTCAAGTTTTTTCTTACGTCTAAATAATTTACTGTTTGAACTTATAACGGCCGTTGCTGTGCTTAAGTTTGTTCCGTCAAAATGATAGTGATTTTCGCCAAATCCAACTTTTGAGCCTAGTATGTTTAAGTTTGTGTTTAATGTTTCAATTTGCTTATCCGTTCTTAAATCGTCGCTTTCGCTTTGAATAAGGTCGTCTTTTGTTGCACCTTTTGGCAATTGATAAACCGAAGTGTCGCTTGGATCAAACACAAGTTTTTGTTCGCCACTGTCATAACTAAACATTTCAGCCCTTGCGAATATTCTTTTACGGCCATTTACAAGTTCGTTCTTTAGTTCGTCAAAAGATATATCAACGGCCATTAGGTTGTCAATTGCGTTGGCATAATGAGGTATCCCAAACGGTGTATTGTTGGTTATGTTGTTAGTAAGCATTGGCTTGAATATAGCAAACCACGGAATATTTGACTTTGTATCAAATTCACTCATAATGCTTTCTTGACCTTCAATTTCATTTAGTTGGCCATTAGCGTCTTTGAATAAGTGATTGTAAATAACATAATTGCCTGTTGATTCGTTTATTTTGTGAACCGATAAAACAACAAACTTTTCGCCGTCAACATATTCAACACTACCAAACGCACATTCTGTTATGCCTTTATTGTTCCAGCTTAATGGATAAATCCAGTCAATATCAACCAAATCAACTCTTGTTTTTGCGTCCGATACATCTAAATACATACCGTCTTCATTTTGCACTAAATCATAGACACTAACAACTGCACTTTCAGTTCCCAAAGCTCCAGACTTTTCGATTGATTGATTTATAAGCGCGTATAGGTCTAATTTATCAATTAGTTCATCAAATTGCTCTTGTGAACTTTCATCTGCCATTGATATTTCACACTTTTCACTCCATAAGATGTCGCTCCAGTCTTCGCTTATTTCCTTTGCCATATTCATAGTGTATCTTTTTTGTGATATTTTCTTTTTGCCATTGTAAATAAAATAATTGTGAAACTTTTTTACATTTCCTGCATACCAACTTTTCCACTGGTCAATGTATGTCTGCATTGCGTCTTTAACTTCGCTATTGTACCCATAATTTGTTTTTAAAAAATCTTCTAATTTCATATAGTCACTCCTCTTTCATTCATGTTACTCATTAATTTATCATAAAACGGGAATATTGAATATTCGCTTGCGTCCAAATCGTCTATTGGCGTTGTCCCGTCATCTAATCGCTCGTCAGGGTGTTTTTCATCCCATAAGGCCTGCGAGTAGGCCTCTGCAAGATATTTGCATTTACGCAATATGAAACGCCTCATTTGCCCGAATAAATGGCAGTCAAGCTCTATTCTATCAACAATCCTGCCTTTAATACAATCCTCAATTTGCAACGGAATATTGTGCTGTTGTAAGTATCTATTCATACCAAACGTTATAACTTGCCCTAATGCACCGTAATCGCCAAATGCGTGCGTTACTTTTCCATACTTATCAACCACTCTCCAATAAAACTCTGCGAACTTTTCATACATTTCTTCTGGCGTATGTAATCCAGTCAATTTTTCTTCGTCAATGCTCCATACCTCTTTAAAGTACGGCGTGATTCCCGTTGCTTTAAATTCCGTTTCACCTTTTGTCGCTCCGTAGTCAATGCCAATCGATATAATCATAAAATTAATATCATTTCCGTTTTTGTCTTTTGCCTCGTCTTTAATATAAAGACTAGGATTGTCAGCAAATTGCCTATAAATAATGCCCTCGGCGTTTTTCCACTGTCCTAGTATTAACCTGTCATAATAAACCGTGCCTGCATATTCTCTACACAAATTGTCGACAAACTCTTTCGGCAAAAACGGATTGTCAAAAATAGTATAATGTTGAACGTATATATCAAGGCCTTTTTCCCCAGCTTTGTCCAAAAAGTCTGTTTTTAGCCAATGCGACTGGTTTTCCGGATTCAATGCGCCGTCGCACATCGAATAGGGCTTGTCAAGCGAACCAAGAAGCATAAAAAACACTTCTTTATTCCATTTTGCAATTTCGTCAGCATAGCAATACTTGATTGACGTACCTTGTATCTTACTTACTTGGCTAACCTTTTCAGCGCCTAGACAATAAACTTGTTCGCCAAAAAGCTTTGCAATATTATCGGCCTTTATTGTTCCAACCATTTTTTTGCCATAAATTTGCCTTAATGGTTGCAACACGTTTCTTTCAATTGTTCCGTTTGAAACACCCAAAATAACATATAAGCCGTCTTTCCCTTTTCGCTCAATTATTCGCTTTGGAATAGTCCATAAGTTGTCAAGATAAGTCTTGCCACAACGTCTTGCACCAACTTTGATATTAAATCTGTGTGTTGCATTTCGTATAAATTCTTCTTGTTTTGGCGATATGATTTTACTCATTATTTACCCCGTCTTCTATTTTAGCAAGCAATTCTTTAACTTTGTTAAGATCGTCGTTGTTTGTTTCATATTCAACTTTGTCACGCCACTCGTTTTTCTTCCTGTTCTTAAGCCAAAATATTTGTGCCGTTGTATCTGCTGGCACATGGATTTCTTCGTCAGCATATTCAAGGCGTTCGGTTTCCTTTATCTTTTTGCCATTGTCGTTATAAATAACCTCTTTGACCTTAAAGGCTTTGCGAACTGGCACGTTGTAACCAAGCGCTTTTTTGTGCATGGCATTTTCAACCTCAATGTCAACAATTTCTTTTCCTTTTTTTAAGGCTTCGGAAAAATCGGAATATTTTTTTTTGTAT
>JAZNWH010000015.1:0-20966 GCA_045593265.1 Clostridia bacterium
ACCGAACAAAAGCATATAACCTGTTACCCCTAACAGCATAAAGAACAATTCGTAAATTCTGAAAACTCCATCATTTACACTTCGTATTATATTAATTGAAACCAATGCAATTAATATAAAGTAAAACGTATCCTTAATAACTGAAACTACCTTACCATTTCTAATTACAAGTAATGATAAAAAATCATACATAACACCTGCAGATATTCCACACAGAAAAGAAAACAGACAAGTGAAAAGCTCAATAGTTGTATTTACCGTCATAAGGTATTACCATCCTTTTTATCTGAAAAGCTTTGACCACAAGCAACCTCGTCCCGAATGTAAATCCTCATCACTGTAAACGATAGCATTTACGGTTCCTTCAACCTTCATCTCGCCTGTTTCAACACTCAGCTCGCTGATTTTCAAATCATCTCCGTCAATTGTAAGAATTCCCATTTGTGTAATTAATATTATTTGATTTTCGTTGAACTCACTTACATCACTTACTCCTGAAAGACTCATATGTTCTCTGTCTTCAAGTATAAGATTGTGAGTTTGTGAATATTTCTTATCTTCCATAAAAATAGCTCCTTTCATTATTAAATTACTCATTTAATAATATTTGAAAGGAGCCTGTTTTATGATAATTGTTGAAGTTGTCTGTACATAAGAGGAGCATCTTCTTTTGTAACATGCTTATCGTCAGCTTTTAAAACCTCAACCTTAAGTGTTTTTTCCCCAAGTGTAATTTCCATAATATCACCCACATTTACGTTGTAGGAAGCTTTTACAACCTTGCCATTGACACTAATTTTACCTAAATCACATGCTTCGTTAGCTACGGTTCTTCTTTTGATAAGTCTTGATACTTTTAAAAATTTATCTATACGCATATAAATATCTCCTGAATTAATTATAAAAAATTATGCAGTCCGCTATACAGCGGACTGCATTAAGCATTCTGTTGCTAATTATTTAATAGCACTTTTGAAAGCCTGTCCAGCCTTGAATGCAGGAGCCTTTGATGCAGGGATTGTAATTTCAGCTTTTGTCTGAGGATTAATACCCTTTCTTGCAGCTCTTTCCTTAACTTCGAATGTACCGAAGCCTACGAGCTGAACTTTGTCACCATCAGCTAATGCGTCCTTTACGCTATCCATGAAAGCGTTAAGAGCCTTTTCAGCATCCTTCTTTGATAATTCTGCCTTCTTAGCAATTGCATCGATGAGTTCTGTCTTATTCATTAAAACATTCACCTCCTATTGAAATTTAAACATATTGGGTTTGTTTATAAAAGGCGTATTCGCCATTTTATCAAGTCTTCACCTAAGTATTATACACAAAAGAATTAAAATATTCAAGTGTTTTTGTGTAAATTTCTGTAAAAAATCATATTTTTTTACTAAAATGCTACAAAAAAAGCTCATTTTGCAAGTTTTTTTATATGTTGACACTAAAATTCAATAAGTTTTACTTCGTATCAAAGCAGCTTTTTATAAAAATTTTCCGATAACAGAAATTATTTTATCGCTTTTAGGCATAAAACGAATATCCTGTTCTTTTAAAGTTTTAGTAACAAGAAGCAATGAAAAATATAAAATAACACCTATTAATATAGAAACAGCAAGTGAAATTAACATCATCATATTGCTCTGATCAAATTTAATAATATTTGAGTAAATGAAATGTACAGCTACACCCATTACACCTGCGGAAAGAAGTGTTTTCAAAATATAATCAAGTCCGTATTTAGGTTTCAGATACTTTGCTATAGAAATAAGATTAAGCATAGAGGTAACAAAATAACACAAAATTGTACCGATGGGTGCTCCGTTTATATTTATATCAGGATTGCCTACTAATATATAATTTACAATAACTTTTACCGCTCCACCTATACACATATGTATAACAGGAGTCCACACCTTCCCCATTGATTGAAGAACAGAGTTCGACACAAGTACAAGACACACAAATATAATTCCGTACGCAAGTATTGAAAGTAATGTTTTTGCACCTGCATCACCCATTATAAGCTGAAGAATAGGCGCAGATAAAACCGACATTCCTACAGCACAAGGCAATGCAAACAAAAGAGTAATTCTGACAGCAGTTTCCGTTGTCTGTCTTGCAACTTTGGTATCTCTTTTAACCAATGCTGCTGCTATGGTAGGAACTATGCTGACTGAAAGTGCAGTTATAACTGTAGGAGGCATATTAAACATCGTAACAGCATCCCCTGCATAATAACCATACATAGTCTGTATAGCCTTTTCTGTGTAACCAAGACCATCTAATTGTCTTGTTATCATAAATAAATCAATTGTAGAAGCCAAAGTAAATACACTTGCGCCCATTGTTATAGGTATAGCAAGCTTTGCAAGACGTAATGAAAGCTCTTTAATTGAAGCACTTTTAGTGTTTGTCTGCTCTTTAGCTGATATATTTATATGTTTTTTTACACTGCGACTGCTCAAGGTCATATAAATTGCAGCAATACACGTTCCTGTTGTAACACCTAAAATTGCACCTGTTACACCATTAACCACTCCTGAACCTAAAAAGGCTACTGCAAGAGCAAGACCGATAAGCAATTTACCCAGAGCTTCGATAGTTTCAGAAACAGCAGTAGGCACCATATTTGAAAGCCCCTGACACAAGCCTCTGTTTATACTTAAAACTGACACAAAAAACAAGCTTGGCGCTAAAGCGCGTATTGGTTGTGCCGATGCAGAAATTTTCATTTTATCTGCAATAAAGTTACTGCCAAAAAAGAGTATTGCAGAACCTATAATTCCTATACAAAGCAATACAACACTTGCTATTTTATATATTTTTTTAGTTTCTTTCCAGTTTCCTTTTGTAACACTTTCCGAAACCATTTTTGAAATAGCGACAGGAAGCCCTGCTGTAGCTATTACAAACATAACATTATAAAGACTGTACGCAGAAGTATAAATTCCCATACCATCTGCGTCAAACAAACGTCTTATAGGAATTTTAAAGAATAATCCTATACACTTTACAAGAATATTTGCAACTGCAAGAATCATAGCGCCTTGCAGAAAACCCTGTTTTCTCAATTTTGACAAATTAAAACCTCCTAAGCTGTATGAGTATAATTATAGAATTCGTGAATGATTTAGATGACATACTAATCATTGTATTATAAAAAACCAAATCTTTCTTTTATTATTTTAGCTACAACATCAGGACTCATACTTGAATTATCTATCTTTATATAGTTATCAAATAAAATTTCACCTTCAGTACTTTCGAGACGATATCTCTTATCATCACTAATAAGTCTTTTATCAGACTCTACTATATTTCGTTTCGAAGGCTTATTCTCCAATCTATTATCAGTTTTATTTCTCTGTAATCTTATTTTCTGCGACGACACTAACTCAACATAGTAAAAATCTGTATTGTATGGTTCAAATAAACTCTTTATATATTCCACATAGTCCCAATCAGCCTGCTGGTCAAAAGCCCACATAAAAGTAAAGATCATTCCATAACAATTTGAACTCACAAAATTCTTAAAAATAACTTCTCTAAGTTGGTTAATAACCTTACCATCATATTTTCCAAAAATTTCAATTACAGGTTCTATCATCATATGATTATGAAATAATCTTAAGTTTGTAATTTTCATAAGTTCTTGCCCAACCGTCATTTTCCCAACAGCTGCATTACCAAACAAAAATAACAATTTCATAATACATCATCCTCGTTTTTTTACAAATAACAATTTAGATTCTGTCATTATTTTGATTTTTCTTAGCAGTCGTAATTGATGCAATTAGTTTTCTACGAATAATACCGCAATTATTCTTTAAATCTTTGTATGTTTCTTCGCTAAATTTATTCTTTCTGTATATCAATTCAAGCCAATAGTCTGTTTCCGAACTTTCTTTTAATGCTATCTCTAGTTTATGTATGAAATCAGATCTGCTTTGGGCATACTTTGCCTCATGTATGTTCGCACCTATGGAAGATGAAGAACGCAAAAGTTGATTTATATATACACTGCAGCCCTTTATGCTGTCGCATATATCTGAAACTGCTATTGCAAATTCAATCGAATCTTCTCTTAATTGATTTTTATTCTGTTCCATTTCAGTCTTCCTTTGTCGATATGCAATCTTCGATTGCTCGATATTTTTGCTTCCTCAAAATCGATATGTTTTATAAAAACTCGATATGATATGAATTCTCGTCGCGCAAGCGACATATCGAGTGCATCTGCACATATCGAGTCATTTATGACATATCGAGAATTCGCAAGAATTCATATCGATGATTTCAAGCAAAACTTGAAATCATTATATCATAAATATCAGTTATTATCAATAATTAATTTATGCAGTTGCAAAATCAATTATTTCGTGTTACAATAATATTATAAAATTTTTTTGAGGTATTTAATATGAACGAAACAGTCAAAAGTTGTTTTTTATGTGTTTACGGAAATGAGCTTTGTTGCAGTAATGATATTATCTGCTTAAAAAGAGGTATTATTTCTGAAGACAAACCCTGCAGAAAATACAAAGAAGACCTTACTAAAATATCAGTAAGAAAAAGAAGAAGTATAAAACTTACAACGGATTAAGGCATTTGCACTTAGTGCAAATGCCTTAAATTTATCTTACAAGCCTTTCATCAGCTACAAATGGCTCATTAAATACCATATCTATAAATGTATCAACCTTTTGTCCTTCAATTAAAAATTGCACCTTATCAACCATTTCCAGCTCTGTTAATGAATTAACAATTGAATATACAGACAAAGTCTGGGCAGAAATTCCACCTAAATTCTTTGAAATAAACTCCTGTGAAAGATTTACAAAGCAAACTCCGTCTTTGGTTTCCACTGAAAGAATTTTCGTTTCAGTAGGGATAGTTTTCTGATAATTCTTTTTTTCCGGACCTTTAATTAGTTCTTTCATTATTTTCATTTCTGCAGTTTCATTCTGCGAAATAGTAACTTCTCTTGTTTCAGCAGCCAGAGCTGCATAGTCTCCTACTGCAAAATACAATGTCAGAAGGGCATCCGTCTCCTGTGTAAGTTCCTGCTCGGAAACAATATCGCTCTTCTTTATTATTCCTACAACATCTCCGTTAACGTCAATAAGATTGTCTCCGTTCACAAGAATAAGAACATTATCAATTCCATTTACAGAGGTCAGGGTGTTTACAACACAAGTTCTTAAAAGCAGATTATCAGCATTGTCTTCAAGTACAAAGTTCTCAGAAAAATCAACTACAACAAGATTGTTATTAACAATTACTTCGTTAACAGTAAGATTTGCAGGAGCAATCGTTCTTAAATCTGTTTCTTCCGGTCCTTTCAAAAATTCATCAAGTATAAGTTTTATAATATCATCTTGCGATGTATAAAATATCTCTCTTTCTTCATATTCCACACCTGTTTTTTCAGAATTAAGAAAGTAAAGCTTTGTATTCAATTTTTCTGTTTTCTGCGAACAGCCTGTTAACAAAAAAACAAAGCAAATTAATACAGAAATTATCTTTTTCATATTTTACCTCCTTAAACAGTTATATTAAAGTTTCTTGGGAATTATAATAACGAATTTTGTTCCATCATTTTCCTTACTGTCTACAATGATTTCACCATTATGGGAATCCACAACATCTTTTACAATTGAAAGTCCAAGTCCTGTTCCACCACTTTCACGGGAACGGGCTTTGTCAACACGATAAAATCTGTCGAAGATTTTGTCAACCTGATCCTCAGGAATACCTATACCGTTATCAATAATTTCTACTCTTACATAATCTCCTTCGCCAAACACATATAAACTTACAGTTCCGCCTTCAGGAGTATATTTTACTGCATTATCTGTAACATTATAAAGAACCTGCCAAAACTTTTCACGGTCAACCATAGCCAGAACTTCATTTTCGGTATACAAATGCAATTTGATTGATTTATTGAGTGCGACAGGCATAATACTTTTCACAATACGCTGTGCCATTTCGTTAATGTCAGTTACCTTAAGTTCCAGTTCTTCATAATTGATATCGAGTTTGGTAAGTGATAAAAGTCTGTTTATAATTTTAGTAAGACGGTCAACCTCACCATTGATATCTCCCATAAATTCTCTTACATAATCCTCATCCATAGTTTCCATAGAAAGTACAGAATCACTTAAAAGTTTAATGGAACTAAGAGGGGTTTTCAGTTCGTGAGACGCATTTGAAACGAACTGCCTTCTTTTGTCTTCCATTTCATTAAGTCTGTCCGTAAGCTGATTAAAAGCATCACCAAGCTGTGCTATTTCATCGTTACCATCAACTTCAACACGCTCTTCAAGAGTTGAGCTTTTCATCCTGTTTATAATTTTAGTAAGATTTTCAATAGGACTTACTATTACATCTGCCATAACTGAACTGAGAACACCTATAAGTATACAAACTATAGCCGAAATAACTATAAGTATCCACCGTATGTCTGCCATAAAATCATCAGTAGCTTTAGCAGCTTCCGAAAGGTAAACTACACCAATAATTTCAGAGTCCGAAATAACTGAAACGGCACCTTGAATAATCGTTCCGATATCACTTTCGTCATACCTGCCTACAGAGTCATTTCCTTTGAGAGCCTTTACAACCTCAGGCTTGACGAGCGTTTTTCCCTCTATATTTGAATGTTCACTGGCAGAATCGTGAAGAACTACAGCATTTCTGTCAGTTACTATAACTCGCACCGAATCACTAAGACTAAGTCTGCTTATGGCGACAGGGATTAACTGTGTATCTCTTTTTATGTATTCGGACACCACGTTTGCTACAACATTTGCATTTGCAATAAGCTCAACCTGATTCTGATTATAAAGATACTGACTTATGGTAGCAAGGACATATGTTGATATAAAAACAAGAGTAAGTACAATGATACTCAGGTATGCTATTATAAGACGAAATCTTATAAATCCAAACTTGTACCTGCCCTTTGGTTTATTGCTTACTGTTGAAATAATAACCCACTCCCCATTTTGTCATAATGTACTTTGGTTGTGCTGAATCAGCTTCAATTTTTTCTCTGAGTCTTCTTACATGAACATCAACTGTTCTTGCATCTTTAGGATATCCTACTCCCCATATGATATCAAGTAAATCATCTCTTGAATAAACTCTGCCTGTGTTAGTCATCAATAATTCCATAATATCATATTCCTTTACGGTAAGTTCCACCACTCTTCCATCAACATCAGCTGTTCTCGACATACGGTCAAGTTTAATTCCACTCTTTGAAATCTGATTTTCATTATTTTCAGATTTGGTACCTCTGCGACGAAGTATAGCTTTAACTCTTGCCTTAAGCTCTAAAATATTAAATGGCTTGGTAAGATAGTCATCTGCTCCGTATTCAAGCCCTAAAATTTTATCCATATCATCTGCCTTTGCAGTAAGCATTATAATCGGAACATTTGATGTTTCACGGACTTTTTGGCATACCTCAAGTCCATCCATTTTAGGCAGCATTAAATCAAGTATTATTAAATCTATTTTCTGACTTCTTGCTATACGTACAGCCTCTTCTCCGTCCCCGGCAGTTTCAACCTCGTAACCATCCTGTTCGAAATTGAATTTAAGACCCTTTACCAGCAATCTTTCGTCATCAACAATCAATAATTTCATTTTTTTCTCCTTACAAATTATTTCAAAACATTTCTACTATATATCATAAACCAAATTCAAAACAATTGCAAGAGTAAAAATGTATTTTGTTTGACAACAACATATATTTATGCTACAATCTACATATATAATTGTACAATTCAGGAGAAAATTATGAAAAAAGCATTAATTTTAATTTTAACAATCGTTATGTTGTTACCTCAAATTGCAAGTGCAAACAATCTTTCTGCTGTTACTTCCAATTCCTATTTTCTTGCAGAACTTGGTGAAGACAACATTCTGACACAACAGGGATGTTCTGCATCCATTGCACCCAACGAATTTTCAAAGCTTATGACAGCTTTAATTTGTATGGAAAAATTTTACCCGGGCGACTGGCTTACTTTTAAGCAGGATCCCCTTGTTTTCCATAATCAGTACGGAAATATTGCAGGTTATAAAACAGGAATAAGAGTAAAGGTTCGCCATCATTTAAGAAATATGCTTCTTTTATACTCTGATGCAAGTGCTACAGAGCTTGCTATAGCTTATAGCGGCAGCGTCAAAGCTTTTACAGAAGAAATGAACAAGAAAGCACAAAAGCTTGGTATGAAAGACACTGTTTTTGCATCTCCTTGCGGATATGATCAGACAGGAATAAGTAAAACTACAGTTAATGATTTATATATCCTTGCAAGAGCAGTTTCAAAAGATAAAGATATTATGGATGTTCTTGCTATGGATCAGTTTGAGCTTATGTTCGAAAATGAAAGTGTTGAAACTTACTCAAGCCGTAATCATTTAATCAGCAAATATACATATTCAGATTATACTTATTCTGCTGCAAACGGTATGATGGTTTCAAAAAACGGTGATACTGAAAGTATAATTGCAACTGCTTCAAAAAATGGGTCAACACTTATTGCCATTATTGTAAATTCACCTGATGATTTTAGTATATACAAGGATGCTATTAATCTTTTTGAGCATGGTTTCAAAAATTATTATCCAAGAAAAATATGTTCAGAAAGCGACATAGTTGAACAGGTTAATATTCCTAACGGTAAAAATCCTGTTTTACATCTTGTTACTGACCGTGATGTTATGGCACTCTTGCCACTTGGATACACAAAAGAAAAAATAACTACTGAATCTGCAGTATCTGAAAAAATTTCTGCACCTATAACAAAGGGTCAAAAATTAGGAACAGTTGATTATCTTTACGATGGTAAAAAAGTTGCTACTGTAAACCTTGTAGCAGAAAATGATGTTAAAGGAAGTGCAGTTGCTTACCTTTATAATCAGTTTTTCTCAAAAGTTAATGTTTTTCTTTTAATTGCAATTGTGCTTATAATCATTTTTATAATTTACAACAGAAATAAATCAATTAAAAAGAAAAAAGCAAAACGTGCACGTTTTGAAGAACTTAAAAAAATGTAATTCTCAGCACACAGAGAATTGATAATATAAATAATACAAATAATATAACAAAAGCTAATCTTCTCATATAATCACCACTAAATTATATGAGAAGATTTCCATACTAATACACAAAAGGAGAAAACAATGATACTGGACAAAAACAACGATATTGAGTTAAAAGAATATAACGACTTCGTATCCGAATGTAAAAAAGGACATTTTTGTCAGACCTCAATGTGGGCAAAAATTAAAGACAATTGGAAAAACGAAATTGTAATAAGTCGTGATGACGACGGAAAAATCAATGGTGTTATGAGCATTTTGATACGAAAAGTACCGTTTTTCAAGAAAACTTTAATGTACAGTCCAAGAGGTCCTGTGTGTGATATTCATAACAGGCAGATAATGAAAAATCTTTTTGATTCTGCTAAAGAGCTTGGAAAAAAATATAATGCATATACATTAAAAATTGACCCTGATGTAGTAATTTCCGACGAAGAATTCAAAAAAATTGTTACCGAAAATGGTTTTAAAATTCAAAAAGCTTCTAAAAATTTTGAAGGTATTCAGCCTCGTTTTGTATTCCGATTAAACGTTGAAAACAAAACCGAAGATGAAGTGTTTATGTCATTTCACAACAAGACAAGATACAATATACGAGTTGCAATTAAAAACAATGTAACCGTTTCATTGGGAAAGAGAGAAGACCTCAAGCGTTTTCACGAAATTATGGTGGAAACCGGTGCCAGAGACGAATTTGTTGTCCGTACTTTGGAATACTTTGAAAAAATGTATGATGTTATGGCACCAACCGATAATCTCAGACTTTATCTTGCACACTATGAGGGAAAAATCATATCGGGCACTATTGCTATAAAATACGGAGATAAGGTTTGGTATCTTTACGGAGCAAGCTCTAACGACTATAGAAATGTTATGCCCAACTATCTGCTTCAGTGGGAAATGATAAAATGGGCTATTGAGTCAAAATCAGCTATATATGATTTCAGAGGTGTTTCAGGCGACCTCTCTCCCGAAAATCCACTGTATGGACTTTACAGATTTAAAAAAGGCTTTATGGGTGATTTTACTGAATTTATCGGCGACATAGATTATGTATTTGACCCGGTTATGAGGTTCCTGGTAGAAAAAGGTGAACCTGCTTACAGAAATCTAAGAAGAAAGGTTATGCTTCGCAAATAATGAACAAATATATTATAGAAAAAGACAAGCTTATAAATAATATAAATGTTATAAAGTCTATGACAAACAGTGAAATTATTGCGATGATTAAATGCAATGGGTACGGACTTGGACTTATTCCCTTTGCGAAGGTTCTTGTTGAAAACGCAATAAGAATTATCGCTGTTTCGGAGATTGAAGAAGCATTAATTTTAAAGGAAAATTTTCAGGATATAGACATTTTGCTTCTCACATCTTACGCAACCGAAGACGCCTGTGAAAAAATTGTCTTAAATAATATAATAGCAACAGTAGGTTCTTTTGAGGCAGCTGATGCAATAAATAAAGCTGCTGATAAACAGAATATAAAACCAAAGGTTCATATTGAGATTAATACAGGTATGGGCAGATGCGGCTTTGATTACAAGGATGCTGATAAAATTTTAGATTTGCAAAAATACAATTTTGATGTATGTGGTACATTCTCTCATTTTTCATTCAGCTTCTCAAAAAATAGAAAAGACGTACTCTTGCCTCTTGCTAATTTCCAGAAAACAGTTGATTTTCTGAACACAAATGGTTTTAACACAGGGGTTTTGCATATTTGCAATTCAACTGCATTTCTGAATTACAAAGAAACACATCTTGATTGTGTCCGTATAGGGTCAGCTTTTTTAGGCAGAGTGCTTTCTGCAAATTCAAAAGGGCTTGAAAAAATAGGATATCTTGAATCTGAAATTATTGATGTAAACTACCTCAGAAAAGGAGAAAATATAGGTTATTCAAACACCTTCTGTACAAAGAGGGATACAAAAACCGCTATAATTCCTGTAGGCTATGCACACGGATATATGACAGAAAAAACAAAAGATACTTTTCGTTTTCGCGATAAGCTTCGCTATATTGCAGACAGTGTAAAGTCCAAATCCTATTTTGTTGAAATAAACGGTAAATATGCTCCTGTTTTAGGAAGAATTGGTATGTTCAACATAATTTGCGATATAACGGACATAGATGCAAAACCCGGCGACAAAGTTAAAATTCAGGCAAACCCGATTATGATATCGGATACAATTATAAGAGAATACAGATAAAGAGTGTGTAGCAAAACGGATTTCGTTTTGCTACAGCTCTCTTTTTATTAACCTATATTATATAATCCGAAAATCTATTGTACATCTTAGAAAATGTTTGCCACAAGGTAATTTTGCCGACAGAATCTGATGCCACAAGATTAACCGAGCCGATTTTTTTATCACCATTATAAATTTCCGTCACACCTACTTTATCACCCTTACTGACAGGTGCCATCAATTCCTCAGGCAGATTTTCTGCTTTATAACTTATGTTCTTTCCTTCCCCTTTTTTAACCATTATATCAAAACTTTTCTCAAATACAATTTTTATATTGTCAGTAATTCCTTTCTTTACAGAAACATAGGAATGAACTGCATTTTCTTTACAGATATTTACCTTTTCGTAAGTATTGAAACCATAATTAAGGAGTGTTGATGCATCTGAAAATCTCTCTTTTGATGTAGGGGCATTCAAAACAACAGCAATTAACTGTATATCCCCTCTTTTGGCAGTTGCAGACAAACAGTATCCTGCTTTGGAAGTTGAACCTGTTTTCATCCCATTGGCACCATCATAAAATCTGATTAATTTGTTTGTATTGGCAAGACCAAATGCTCCATCACGTAATGTGTCCATCCAGATAGTCGAATAATTAAAAATATCAGGAAATTTTAGCAATTCTTTTGTAACAAGCATTATATCTCTGGCGGAAGAATAGTGATTGGACGAATCAAGACCATTACAATTTTCATAATTCGTATTTAACATACCTAACGACTTTGCCCTTTTATTCATTTCATCAACAAATGCCTGTTCACTTCCTGATATGTATTCTGCAAGGGCAATAGCTGCATCATTTCCCGAAGCAACTATTAACCCTTTCATTAAATCGTTGACACTCATTTCTTCTCCAGGTGCCAGAAAAATATGTGAGCCTGTTTTATTTGCTGCATTTTCACTTACAGTTACGATATCCGTAGTTTTTATTTTACCATTATGTATAGCCTCCATAACCAATAAAGCTGTCATTATCTTGGTAACAGATGCAGGTGGTAATTTTTCGTCAGCATTATTTTCATAAAGAATTGTCCCATCTTCTGCCGCAAGAATAAGTGATTTTCCGGAAAGTGATTCCATATCTTTTGCATATACATTCATACTCAAAAATAAACATATCGTAAGTATTATGCACATTAATTTTTTCAACAAAATATCTCTCCTTATAATAAAAATAAAAGGGACTGTAAACTTAAGTTTTTACAGTCCCAATATATGTATATTTGTAAACTTTTATGCTCTTGGATGAACCTTTTTATAAATATCAATTATTTTCTTTCCCGACAGCTCTTCATATTTTTTAACAGAAGCTATTGCCTGATATCCCATAAGTTCCTGAAGGGATGAATTATCAATGCCATTATCCATAAGATGTGCTGCAAAAGAATGTCTTAGAATCTGAGGTGTGATTTCTTTCTTTATTGCCGCAACAGACTTGTAATGCTTAATTATTTTCCAAAAACCCTGACGTGTTAGTTTTTTTCCGTACAGATTTGTGAAAAAGTATACATTATCACGTTCATAAAAAGCAAAATTATCTCTATATATTCTAAGAGCCTTTCGTGCCTGACTTCCAAAGGGTATAATCCTTTGTTTACCAACCTCATTAAACACAAGTACAGAATTATCAAAATCTATATTATCAAAAGTAAGTTCTATAAGTTCCGAAACTCTTATTCCTGTGGCATATAAAAGTTCAAGCATCGCCCTGTCTCTTATTTCCTTATAAGAATTACCCGACGGGGCTGAAAGAAGTTTTTCAACTTCATTTAATGTAAGTATACCGGGAAGCTTTTTTTCACATTTAGGAGAAGCTACATCAATTGTTGGATCTTTTTTCAGATTCCCCGTAATACAAAGGTAATGATAAAAATTGCGAACAGATGCAAGAACCCGTGAAACTGTTGCAGCAGACTTGCCAGTACGCTGAAGATATGTTACATAACCGTATATATCTGTTTTTTTAGCTTTCTTATAGCTGATTGAATTGGATTTTAAATATTCACAAAATCCATTCAAATCTCTCCTGTATGAAATAATTGTATTTTCGGAAAGCTTTTTAACTTTTGACTGAAAATCCAAATATGTACTAATAACATTCTCCACTTAATCACATCCTTTGCTTATATTTTACTACAATTTTCATGTTTTGTATATAGAAAATTTTTCATCATTTGATTGTGGGCATAAACCACCCCTCGCAAAGTGCTGTAAAATAGCAAAAAAGTATGGAAACTGCAAAAACAACCACAAAACCTGTTATGCTTTTATTGTTTACAAAGTGTTTTTCCTTGAATAAAATTTTCCTGCATAAAAACATTGAAAATTCAAATGAATAATAAGAAATCAGCATTAATGCAAAAATATAAAATATTATTTGTGGTATCAAATTACAAGCAGTGCTTAATATATTTGACTCGGAAACAGAAAAAATTGCACAAATTCCACTTCCCAAAGCAAGGCCCTGTGAAAAAACAAAATATAATACAGCAGGTACTCCAACAAGAGACAGTCCGAAAATTGATATCAAAACCACAATCTTTGCATTTTTCACAAATGAATCCTTATAGATACTGTTAAAATCAGAATTTTCCTGAAAATATCCTTTAATAACTTCATAATTATCTTCAGTAAGAGTAAAATTTCTGGAACCTGTTGAAATACCTAAAGAAAAAAACGCAAATAATAATAAACACACATATATATTAATTTTAATTTTGATTTTTTTACTTTTTCGGAAATTATACAACAAAAATTTTCCTCCGTCCAAATTTCATTTCATAAAAATATATGAAAGTTGTACAAAAAAAAGTCCGTAATCTTTAAAAAGACTACGGATTTTATAAGAAATTTATTTATCTTCGTGCTTTAAAAATTCTTCAAGTCTGTCAAGACCCTCGTTGATATTCTCTTCAGACGTTGCATATGACCATCTCACATAGCCATCAGCACCAAAACCTGAACCCGGAACTACTGCTACTTTAGCATTTTCCAAAAATACTTCGGCAAACTTATCGGATGAATCAATAACCTGACCATAAAAACTTCTTTCAAAAAGCTTTGTGATGTTCATCATAATGTAGAAAGCACCCTGAGGTTCTTTACAGGAAACCCCTTCGATTGAATTAATGCGCTTACACATATTAACTCTTCTCTTTGCAAAAACCTGTCTCATTTTTTCAACTTCATCCTGAGGTCCGTTTAATGCTTCGATAGTTGCTGCCTGAGCAATTGAGTTAGGATTTGATGCAGCATGAGACTGTAAATTAGCCATTGCTTTAGCAATATGTGCAGGAGCTGCCGCAAAACCAATTCTCCATCCTGTCATTGCGTAGCTTTTTGAAACACCGTTAATTGTAATAGTTCTCTTCATAATTTCATCATTAAGAGAGCCTATACTAATGTGTTCACCTTCATAAATAAGCTTTTCGTAAATTTCATCAGAAATTACATAAATATCATGTTTAACACATATTTCAGCTATAGCTTCCAACTCTTCTTTTGTGTAAACCATTCCTGTAGGATTGGATGGACTGTTTAATATTAATGCTTTTGTATTACTATTAATAGCTTTTTCAAGCTGCTCGGGAGAAAATTTAAAATCATTCTCTTCTGTAGTTTCAATAATACAAGGTACTCCGTCAGCAATCTTAACCATTTCAATATAGCTCACCCAAAATGGAGCAGGAATTATTACTTCCTCACCCGGATTAAGAATAGCCATAAGTACGTTTACCAAAGAATGTTTTGCTCCGTTGCTTATAATAATCTGTGTTGGTTCATAGGAAAGATTATTTTCTTCTTTAAATTTCTTTGCAACAGCTTTTCTTAAATCAAGTGTACCTGACGCAGGTGTATATCTCGTAAAGCCATCATTTATTGCTTTTATTGCCGCATCTTTAATGTTCTGCGGTGTTTCAAAGTCAGGTTCACCTGCACCAAAACCAACTACATCTATTCCCTGTGCTTTCATCTCTTTAAATTTTGCATCAATAGCAAGGGTTGGTGATGCTGAAACTGACTCTATTTTTCTGGAAATATTCATATGCTTACTCCTATATATTATAATTATATATATTTTATAACAAAACTTGCCAAAATGCAAGTTTTAATTTAATAAATTTCAAAAATATATTCATTAAAATAACTAACAATGTTTTTACATGCTATTTTTGCAATTATTTTTTCTGAATAATTTAATTTTTTCATTTCTTTTTTGATACTCACATAAGAATAATTATTATAAAAATCTTTTGGCAATATATCTATTCCGTCAAGGTCTGCACCAAAACATACTGCATTTTCTCCACCACGTGATAAAAAATGTTCTATATGCCTTATGATATCATTTACAGACGCTTTATCTGTATTATTAAGAAAGTACGGATATACGTTTATCCCAACAATTCCTTTTGATTTTACAATTTCATCAAATTGACTGTCCGATATATTTCTTGGATTATTGCAAAGCTTTTTTGAATTTGAGTGAGATGCAACTACAGGCAATGTAGCATTTTCCAACACATCATAAAAGCCTGCTTCATTTAAATGTGAAACATCAATTGCCATTTTTAATCTGCATAATTCTTTTACAACTTCTTTTCCAAAAGGCTTTAGTCCTTTATTTGTTTTACACAATGCACCATATCCAAGTTCATTCTCAAAGTTCCAGGTAAGAGTCATAAGTCTTATTCCTAAATCGTAAAAGCTTCTGACATTTTCAAGATTGCTCTCAAGAACTGATGCCCCTTCTATGGAAAGAATTGCATTTAATTTATTATCTTTAAACCCGTCGGTTACCAAATGATATTCCTTTGTTTTGAGATGATGTTTAAAATTATCAATAACCTTTAAAGCACCTTCAAAGCTGTTTAATTCAGCATCATCTTCAACACAGACAGCAAAATCCTGTATGAACTTTATATCATTTTCCATATTGAGCACAGACCAGTTACAATCTTTGTTATCTAAAGTTTTTCCTGATTTTAACATTTTATACGGTAAATCACAGTGTAAATCACCAATTACCATGCTTACGCCCTTCCCACGGAAACCCGTTTTCGATATAATTAATTTCTGAAACCTTCATATTTTCATCAAGATATACTTCTGCAATATCGTATCGTCTTTCCCCTGTGTAACCTTTATTTCTCATATACACCTGAGAAGTTAAAACTATGTTATGTCTTTTATGGAAATTTACTGCTCCCACTGCTCCTCCGAACATTTTAGAAGTTCTTGTTTTTACTTCAATAAAAACAAGAACCTTTCTATGCCTGGCTATAATATCAATTTCGCCATATTTGCTGACAAAATTAGTTTCAAGAATTCTGTAATGTTTTCTTCGTATGTACTTTCTTACAGCAGTCTCGCCTAAATCACCTATGATTTTATTATATGACATTTTATTTACCATTGATAATATTTTTCAAAAATGTACGCCTGTGTATAGGAGATATACCAAACTCTTTTATCTTCTCATAATGAAGCTTGGTTGGATATCCCTTATGTTTATCAAACTCATATTCAGGGTAAAGTTCGTGGCACTGCAGCATAAATCTGTCTCTGGATACTTTAGCAAGAATAGATGCTGCTGCAATACAATTACATTTAAAATCACCTTTTACAATACATTCGTAAGGAAGAGTCATATCCTTAATAGCATTGCCATCAATAAGTACAAATTCAGGTGTAATATTTAAAGTGTTTACTGCACTATTCATTGCACGAAATGTTGCGTTTCTTATATTGATTTCATCTATTTCCTTTTCATCAGCGAGCGCTATACTGTAACAAACTGCCTCGTCAATTATTTTATCAAAAAGATATTCACGTTTTTTCTCTGAAAGCTTTTTAGAGTCTGTAACCCCCTCTATGAACTGTCCGTTTTTTAAAACAACTGATGCCGCAAAGACAGGCCCCGCCAAAGGTCCTCTTCCCGCTTCATCAACACCTGCAATAAAGTTATATCCTTTTGAATAAAGGTTTTTTTCTATTTCGTAATCCATATTATACACTCTCCGGTCTTTCAAGTGATATTTTTCCTATTTTAGTTCCTCTGAATTCGTCAAGCAACATATTGGCAGCACGCTCGGTATTAACAGAACCTCCACTCATTATGCATCCCCGTTTTCTGCCTATTTCTTCAAGTAAATCATACGACTCCATAAAATCACATTCTATTTTATATCTTTCATTAAGTTCATCAGGGTAATCTGATTTCAAAACATCAAGCAATTTGCAGGCAAGTTCTTCTACATCCATAATTTCATCTTTTATCGCTCCTGTAAATGCAAGATGATAACCTACCTCGTCATCTTCAAACTTTGGCCATAAAATTCCCGGAGTATCAAGAAGTTTAAAATCTCCCTTAACTGTTATCCATTGCTTACCTGTAGTAACACCTGGTCTGTCCCCTGTTTTAACTCCGTTTCGACCTGACAGTTTATTTATAAAAGTAGATTTGCCCACATTAGGAATTCCTACTATCATTGCCTTGATACTATTATCAACTATTCCACGGTTTTTGCGTCTTTCATTTTTTTCTGAAAGTATTTTCAAAGTAACAGGTTGTATTTTATCAATACCTTCACCTGTTTTGCAGGAAACCTTTATACATTCCACATTCTCGTTTTTAAAGTGTTCGATCCACAAATCATTAACTGCATCATCTGCCATATCTGCTTTATTCAAAAGCACAATTCTTGGTTTATCAGCTGCAATTTTATCTATTTCAGGGTTTCTGCTTGACAAAGGTATTCTCGCATCAACAAGCTCATAAATCACATCAACGAGTTTTATATCTTCGCTGATTTGTTTTCTTGTCTTTGCCATATGCCCCGGAAACCATTGTATTGCCATATCTTTATTCCTTTCTAATTCAAAAAGAAGGATGTCAAAGAACATCCTTTTTTATGATTGATTAAAATGTTGTGATACTTGAAAACGGCCAAAATCTGAAAATAGCTTTTCCTAAAATATCACTTTTATGAACCATTCCCACATCGGAAAATCTGCTGTCGCTGCTGTTGTTTCTGTTATCACCCATTACAAAAACACAATCCTCTGACACAGTAACAGGATATTTAACATCACCTCTTAAAGCGGTAGGTTCTTTTATATAAGGTTCATCAAGCTTTTTCCCGTCAACATATACTTCGTGTGTGAAAAAGTCTATATCAACAGTCTGCCCTTCAGTTGCTATAATTCTTTTAATATAAGGTTTATGGTTTGCCTGATGAAGTACTATTATATCTTCTTTTTCAGGAGAGTATCCAAGTTTCCATACAATAAGTCTGTCATTATGTTTGAGCGTGTTTTCCATAGAGGCACCATCAACCTTAACAACATTAAAAATAAAATGTCTTATTATCAACGCCAGCCCTACAGCAATAACTATACACAAAATCCATTCAAGAATTTCACGTTTAAGCGATTTCTGAACAACTTCCTCTATTTCTTCAGTTACCTCAGAATTGTCAATTTTTTTATTCCAAAAGCTCATAACAAAAACCTCCTGTCATATTTAATACAACTAAAAACAATGCCGAACATCTTTTGTAAAGATGCCCGGCTTAATTTCAGTACAATCAGATTTTTTCTTTAACTTTGGCAGCCTTACCAACTCTATCTCTGAGATAGTAAAGTTTAGCTCTTCTGACTTTACCCTTTCTCACTACTTCAATCTTTGCGATATTAGGAGAATTTACTGGGAATACTCTTTCTACACCTACACCGAAAGAAAGTCTTCTTACGGTTACTGTTTCTGATATACCGCCATGCTTCTTGGAAATAATAGTTCCTTCGTATATCTGGATTCTTTCCCTTGTTCCTTCCTTAACCTTAACGTGAACTTTTACAGTATCACCGATAACAAGTTCAGGCAAATCAGTTCTGATCTGACTTTTTGTAATTGAATCAATTATATTCATTTTTGCTCCTCCTCTCTTGGCAGGTGTTCATAAAAGTATGGCAAACTTCAGAGGACCACCCTCGTTAACTTAATAAGTATATCACAGTTTTTTCCAAAAATCAAGAGTTTTTTTATTTTTTTCTAAACTCATTTTTCGTATAGCTCAACATTCATGACATTATCTGTTTTATGAAGATTAACACGAACAATTTCATTTCTTGAAGTAGGAAGATTCTTTCCTACATAATCAGCTCTTATAGGAAGCTCTCTGTGCCCTCTGTCTACCATTACCGCAAGTTGTATTAATGACGGTCTCCCATTCCCCATAACAGCATCAAGAGCACATCTTACAGTTCTTCCTGTATAAATAACATCATCAACTAAAATAACACATTTTCCTTCAACCGAAAAACCAAGCTCACCTTTTTTCACAACGGGGTCATCTTTAAGTGGAATATCATCACGGTAAAGAGTGATATCAAGAACACCTACAGGAACTTTAACATTAGTGATTGAAAAAATATTATCACTTAAAATTTCAGCGATTGGAACACCTCTTGTTTTAATTCCTACAAGACATACATTTTCCATATCACTATTTTTCTCAACTATCTGATGAGAAATACGCATTAACGTTCTCTTAATTGTATCTTCTTCAAGAATTGTAGCCTTGAATTTCATAACATTCCCTCACATCACTATTGAAAGATAAAAACACCAAAACAAGTGTAATATTTTTCAAATTCAGTATAAGTATCATACCACAATAATAGAAAAAAGTAAATAGTTATAGAAAATTTTATCAAAAAACTCTTGACATCACATATATTTTTTGATATAATAATTTTCGTTCGGTACGGAGAGGTGTCCGAGTGGTTTAAGGAGCCGGTCTTGAAAACCGGTGACTCGCAAGAGCCGTGAGTTCGAATCTCACCCTCTCCGCCATCTTAATATAATCGCACTAATTAAATTAGTGCGATAATATTTATTCGGAGAAATACCCAAGTCGGCCGAAGGGGGCGGTTTGCTAAACCGTTAGGTCGGGGAATCTCGGCGCGAGGGTTCGAATCCCTCTTTCTCCGCCAATATAAAAAACATCGACTTTTTTGTTGAAAATACACAAAAAGTCGATGTTTTTTTGTGCTTTTCAACAATATTTCACCAATATTATTCATGTGTTTTGATGTGTTTTGATGTGATTTGTTACTAAATTTGTTACTTTTTTGTTGAACCGCAAAGGAGTAACTAAGTATGTTTATCATATCATTAGAAATATGTTTCCTGGTGCGTTTCGACAAAACATCTTATAGTTTTTACTGTAAGGAGGTGTCGGGCCGTGATTGATCAGCGAAAACTACTTGCTGCCAATATTAAAGCATTCCGTGATGCAAATTGCTTGAGTCAGGAAGAATTTGCTGAAGATTGCGGTATGTGCAGTAAGATGGTAAGCTTGCTTGAACTTGGCAAGGTTAATACTACAATTGACACACTCGACCTTCTTGCAGTGAGAATGGGTACCGGCATTTCTGAACTGTTTAAATGCGCTGAAGATGCCCGATATATTTTGATATCGAAAGAAATTACTGTTGAAGATAACAGTTCAGTAACTTACGGTATCGGTGTCGTAAAGGATGATGAACTGATTAAAGAGTTTCACGATATTTCTCTTGATTATCGCAAAATT
>JAZNWH010000016.1:0-2284 GCA_045593265.1 Clostridia bacterium
CATCAACCTTAAAAGTCTTTTCTTTGTTTACACTATATCATTTTTTGATACGCAAAAAAATAAGGCACGGATTTCGCCGTGCCATTCTGTAGTCTGTTTTTAATTCATTTCGCCAATCTGCTTATTTATATCACCGTCTGAGTCTACGATGATGGTTTTGGTTTTAGCAGGTGCTACATAGCCGAAGCCTTCGATGTAGGCTTTATTTTGTTCTTCTATGATTTCATTTCGTATTTTTGTTTCTTCATCTGTGAGGTAGCAAGTGTCTTTTGCCATAATTTCATCATTTGGATTTACAGGCTCCTGTGGGTTAGACTCCCACTTAGCGTACAAGACATCCGGCTTTGTGAATTTGAATGTTGTTACTTGATCCTGTTTTGTTCGGGGGTCTGTGAACCATCCCTTGAATGTGTAACCGTATTTTGTCGGGATGTAGCTTTCAAGGCTAATGTTCTCGCCATATCTTTTTGTTATTGGTCTGATGAAGCTTCCGCCGTCCGATGCGAATTGCAAGGTTACATTTCCCAAGAATTCAATTTCGCTATCAAATATAAGTTGATTTCGCCTCATCTGCCAGGGTGCCGCCGATGCCGTTGTTGATAATAGCATCGTTATAGCAAGTGCCGTACATATTATTTTCTTTTTCATAGTCTCACCCTTTCTTTTTGGGCATAAAAATACCGACACACTCGAATTTCATTCATCGAATATGTCGGCATCATTTTCAAAGCATTCTATAAAGAACCTTGCTCCTAATTTGAATCCTTTTATAAATGTTTGACATTCTGTAATTTGTATCATTTCATCATAACACGATTTTACCTTGTTAAATGATTCTTTTTCCTGCTCGTTCAAATATTTGAGCAATTCTTCTTCATTTTTAGTCAACAGTCTGAATACTTTGTCAAACTTTCTTTGACTTTGAAATGGTCTTTCCATCGGGTTAATATTGCCATACCAGAATTCTTCAAGCACCTTCATTTGATTTCACCTCCTTGCGACACAAACATTACCACAAGAAGAGACGGAAGTCAACGAAGGAATTATACTAATTTATAAAATAGGATCACAATGCGAGCAATTACTATGTATTTTATATAAACGATAAAGTTTTATCAGAAGCATGAACGTATATTCCATACCAAGAAAAATAATTTCTCTTTTCATATTCTCTCAAAAAATTCATAACATCTTCTTCATTGCGACCTTTATCTAAAGAAAATTTAACAAAACGTTCCTTTACAATTCTAATACAATCTTTTGCTTTTTTATAATTATCACAATCAATACACTTGAAATATCTACCATTCTTTGTTTTTAAAAATTTGTCGCTAGTCTTTAATAAATTAGATGCAATTTTATTAGCTTCTGATTTTATGTTTGAATACTCATCATTAAAAAAATTCTTTACCATATTTTTAGTGTATACTTTTAATCTCGCCAAAAAAACAGTATATGGTAATGGTATTATTTTAACTTCTCCAAACTCTAATCGCTTTATAACGCTTTCTATAGCTTTTTCTTGATTTCTTCCTGGTCCTACACATATTCCACTTATAGGCCATCCAATATTATATTCACCATTTTCGTCAGAATAAATATAGCATATATTAACATATGGACGTAGATAAGCTCCGTTTGCATGAAACTGTACTTTAGGCTGTTTATTTAACCCACTATCATCATATACTAAAAAAGTTGATATACGAGCTTCGTGTTCATAATTAAATCCTGCACTTTTTATAAAAGTAGCTGCTAATGGTATTATTTCTGACCCCTTAGGTGCCATATAATCAACATCCGCATTTTTGCAAAATGTGGTAATGGTTTTTATTAATTTATCAAAACTATTTTTAAATATTGGTTTTTTACCATCAAAATATATTAGTTTTATAGGATAGGGAATTCCTGTATCAATATATTTATTGCTCTCAATACTTTGTTGTGCAATAGTAGGTATGGAATCTTGCAATTTTTTGTTGCCTATATTGATATTCTGCCAATATTCATGAAAAGAAAAATCAAATTGTATTTCGATCCCTATTTCTTTTGCATATAAAGCCCACTGGGGTACTAAATCTGTTTTAGTAGAAAAAGACACAGTCATAGGAACAACATCTTCCAGATCACAAGTATTAGATAAGCGTTTTTTTAATATATTATTTCCAAACTCATACTCGCCTAAATCATTCATAAATCTTGAATCTACAGCCCTTAGATATCCCTCCTTTAAAATTGCATCCATAGTTTGCATAGTGCAATAATGAACGGCATTTTCAGCTCT
>JAZNWH010000017.1:0-11762 GCA_045593265.1 Clostridia bacterium
GACAGGTTTGTGTTTTTAGGATTTAATACAAAAAGTCCTGCTATGCCAAAATCAGTAAGAAAGGCAATAGGCGGAAGTCTTGACAGGAAGAAAATTGTTGAAAAGGATGTTTACGGAAAAGGAATGGCGGCTGAAATTTCCATTAACCCTGAAAGCTGGGTTATGGTAAAGGATGCAGGCAAAACTGCAGATAGCTATCCTGAAGATTTTATGGAAGATGACGGATATGTTATAAAAGATGGTGTGTACCATAAAGACGAATTGAAGCTTACTTTGCGACTTTTGGTAAACATTGATAATGAGGAAAGGTGTGCACTTGCGGAAAGCATTGCATCAACCTTGAAAACTGCAGGATTTGATGTGGTTCTGGAAAAGGCGAGTTACGAAGAATATACGGCAAAAATCGATGCTGATGATTTTGATATGTTTATCGGAGAAACAGAAGTGGGAAATAACTTGAATCCGGCAGCGATGCTTTCGGACAACAATTATTTCAACTTTGACACAGTTAATTTAAAACCTATTTTGTCCCGAATTTACGGAATCAGCGATAAAGATGAATTAAAAACGCAAATAGGCGAGTTTGTTAATATGTTCTATATTGACCCGCCGTATCTGCCCCTTTATTTCAAAACAGAAAGCGTAATCTACGGGTCTTATGTTTCGGGCATAGAAAAGCCTGTGAGCTTTGATCCATATAAATGCATAGAAAAATGGTATTTCTATGATAAAGACGGAAAGGAAAATAAGGAAGCTACTAATGAATGATATTATTAAAAATATCGGAGAAAAAAGTAAAGTCTTAAGTAAGAGTCAAAAAAAGATTGCTGAATACATCCTCTCAAAATGCGATAAAGCGGCGTATATGACAGCCGGTCGCTTGTCTAAAGATGTAGGTGTCAGCGAATCTACGGTGGTAAGATTTGCCTGCGAAATGGGATATGAAGGATACCCGGAATTTCAGAAGGCATTAAAAGACTATGTAAAGGGTCAGCTTACAACTGCGCAAAGAATGGAGCTTGCCTATGAAAAAATGGGAAGCGGAGATGTTTTGGCAAGCACGCTAAAAGCGGATATAGGCTACATTGAAAAGACCCTTGATACTATTGACAGAAAGCAGTTTGAAAAAGCAGCAGATGCTATATCTCAGGCAGATAAGATATATGTAACGGGTGTGCGAAGTGCTAAAGGACTTGCAGAGTTTTTAAAGTTTTACCTCCAGCTTATATTTGATAATGTGTATATGATAAATGCATCAGGCGGTGACCTTTTTGAGCAGATTCTAAATGTAGGTAAGAATGATGTTGTAATAGGAATAAGCTTTCCAAGATACTCAAAAAGCACTTTAAAAGCACTTTCCTATGCAAAAAATGGCGGTGCTACTGTAATTGGTATAACCGACAGCGAGAACTCACCTGTTGCAATTGAATCAGATATTTGCCTTATTTCAAGAAGTGACACAACATCTTTTGTGGATTCCCTTGTGGCACCGCTTAGTGTTATAAATGCACTTGTTGCAGCGGTTGGAATAAAAAACCGCGAAAAAATGCAGAAGAACCTGGAGAAGCTTGAGCAAATCTGGGAAGAATATGAGGTATATGATAAAAATGACGGATAAAACGGTAGTTGTAATAGGCGGAGGCCCTGCAGGGATGATTGCCTGTGGAAGACTTAAAGACCGAGTCTGCAAAGTCATATTAATAGAGAAAAACCCTATGCTTGGAAAAAAGCTTAGGATAACCGGCAAGGGCAGATGCAATATTACCAATATTGCAGACATTGAGGATATTATGACTAATATCCCTACCAACAGTCGATTTTTGTATAGTGCTTTATATAGCTTTACAAATGACGATGTCATAAACCTTTTAAATGACCTTGGGGTAAAAACAAAGGTGGAGCGTGGCGGAAGAGTATTCCCGGAAAGTGACAGTGCACGAGATGTTGCAGAGGCACTTAAAAAATATGCTTTGGGAAAAAATGTTACACTCCTTAGAGAAAAAGCCACAGGGATTATGGTGGCAGACGGAAAAGTATGTGGCGTAAAGTGTGGTAATAAGGAAATAAAGGCGGACAGCGTAATCGTGGCAACAGGCGGTGTTTCCTATCCGCTTACCGGCTCAACAGGAGATGGATACCGGTTTGCAGAAAAGGTGGGTCATACTGTAATAAGCCCAAAACCGTCTTTAGTACCGCTTGAAACAAAAGAGAAATGGGTTAAGGAGGTTATGGGTCTTTCCCTTAAAAATGTAGAGCTGACCCTTTGGAGCGGTGATAAGAAGATATACACCGACTTTGGCGAAATGCTTTTTACCCATTTTGGTGTATCGGGACCTATTGTTTTGTCTGCATCCTGTCACTTAAAAAAGGCAAAAGATGCCAAGATAACCATTGACTTAAAGCCTGCTCTTTCAGAAGAACAGCTTGATAAGCGAATACTTCGTGATTTTGAAGCGGCAGGCAAAAAACATTTGCAAAATTCTTTGGATGAACTCTTGCCGAAAGCGTTAATTCCTGTTATAATAAAAGGAGCGGGGCTTGATCCGCATAAAGAGGTTTGCAACATTACAAAAGCGGAAAGATGCAGGCTTCTCGCCATAATGAAAAAGCTGACCTTATATGTTACCGGAACACGACCGGTTGAAGAGGCAATTATTACATCAGGCGGAATCAAGGTTTCTGAAATAAATCCGTCTACTATGGAATCAAAACTTGTTTCAGGACTCTTCTTTGCCGGCGAAGTCATTGATGTTGATGCGTATACCGGTGGATTTAATTTACAGATTGCATATTCTACGGGATACTTGGCCGGAGAAAATGCATAGGAGGAAAATATGAAAGTAGCCATTGACGGACCTGCAGGAGCAGGCAAAAGCTCTATCGCAAAGGCCGTTTCAAAAAAGCTTGGTTTTGTGTATATAGATACAGGAGCGATGTATCGTGCAGTTGCGGTTTATGCAATTGAAAATGGTATAGAAATCAAGGAAGAAAACTTTACTAAGGAAGTACTTGACGAAATTAAAATTGATATAACATACGAAGACGGAACACAGAAAATTTTCCTTTTGGGAAAAGATGTATCAGAGCGTATCAGAGAAGCAGATGTAAGTATCGGCGCATCAAATGTGGCGGTAATTCCTGCCGTAAGACTTAAGCTTGTAGAGCTTCAGAGAAGCTTAGCTGAAAAGACTTCTGTTATAATGGACGGAAGAGATATAGGAACCTATGTTCTTCCTGATGCAGAGGTTAAAATCTATTTAACGGCATCATCCGATGTCCGTGCAAAAAGACGCCTTTTGGAAATGAAAGAAAAAGGTATGGAAGCGGACTTTGAAACAGTTAAGCGGGATATTGAATATCGTGACAAAAATGATTCACAGCGCGAATTTGCACCGCTTCGCAAGGCAGAAGATGCGGTTTTGGTTGATACATCCGATATGACTATAGAAGAAGTTATTGACAGAATAACTGAAATTATCAGGGAGGAAAAGTAAGTGCTTTATTCTTTTGTAAAAATATTGTGTAAAATAATTCTGTCCCTGCTTTTTGGAATAAAAACAGTTGGCAAGGAAAATGTTATTGAAAACGGAGCAATCCTTGCTGCCAACCATAGAAGTAATTGGGACCCGCTGGCTATTTTAGCTACTTGCCCAAGACAGCTTGCGTTTATGGGAAAGAAAGAACTTTTTAAGTTTAAGCCGTTTGGTGCAATATTAAGAAGGCTGGGCGTTTTCCCTGTAAACAGAGGAAAAGGGGATATTGGAGCGGTAAAAACAGCTCTTACAATTTTAAAACAGGAACAAGCTATGATGATGTTTCCTGAAGGAAAGAGAATGAAAGACGGAAAAAGAGGCGAAGCAAAGCCTGGAGTTGCAATGCTTGCGACTCATGCAAAAGTTCCGGTTGTTCCAATTAAGATTGACGCTACATATAAAATATTTAAAAAGATTACAGTGAGCTATGGTGAGCCGATTTATCTTGATGAATATTATGATGAAAAGCTTACAGTAGAAAAGATGCAGGCTTTAAGTGAATCCATAATGGACAAAATTTTTGCACTTTAATAGAATAGAGCTACATAATTTTCTTTGTTTAGGAGATAGAAAATGATAGAAATAGCAAAAACCGCAGGCTTTTGCTACGGCGTAAAACGAGCGGTGGACAAGGTTTATGAGGCGGTAGAAAAAGGACAGAAAATTGCCACATTAGGACCTATAATTCATAACAGACAAGTGGTGGAAGACCTTGAAAGCAAAGGAGTTTTTGCATACAACGATATTGCAGAGATTCCTCAGGATACCGCAGTTGTAATCCGTACTCACGGCGTTAAAAAATCTGTTATAGATGCACTTTCGGGAAGAGAATATATTGACTTAACCTGCCCGTTTGTTGCAAAAATCCATAAAATTGTAAAGGAACACCATGAAAAAGGCTACACAATCCTTATCGTTGGTGATGAAAAACACCCAGAAGTTATGGGTATAAACGGCTGGTGCGAAGATTCTGCAATCATAACTTATGACGAGAATTTTACTATGCCGTCAGAATATGTAGAAAAGGACATTTGTATTGTGGCACAAACGACAATAAATAAAAATGTTTTTGTGCAAATCGTACAAAATGTCAAAAACGCTTGCAAAAGGGTACTAGTTTTTGATACAATATGTAGTGCTACGAAAGATAGACAAGAAGAGGCATATACATTATCAGCAAGGTCTGATATTATGCTTGTAATCGGCGGAAAGATGAGCTCAAATACAAAGAAGCTTTTTGATATTTCCAAGGAAGTTTGCGCCGAAACTTATTTTATTGAAACTTTTGAGGATATTCCTCAGAGTATATATTTAAAAAATAAAAAGATAGGTATTACAGCAGGAGCATCAACTCCGGCATGTACTATCGAGGAGGTTTTCACAACGATGGATGAAAAAATGAGAAACGAAGAGTCTTTCGCGGAGCTATTTGCTCAGTACGAAAGCAAAACTTTAAATAATGGAGATATTGTTGACGCAACAGTTGTTGAAGTGCGTAACACTGAGGTCATTGTTGACCTTGGCGGATTTAAATACAATGGTCAATTGTCAGCTGATCAGTTATCAGATGATCCGTATTTAAAGGCATCTGACATTGTTAAGCCAGGCGATGTAATCAAGGTTTATGTTGTTGGCGTAAACGATGCAGAAGGTAAGGTTGTACTTTCAAGAAAGAAGCTTGTTCAGATGGAAAGCTGGAACAAGATTAAGGAATCTTATGAAAATAAGGAAGTTCTTGACGGTAAGATTATTAAGGTTGTTCGTGGTGGCGTTATTGCTCTTGCAAACGATGCACAGGTATTCATCCCTGCTCGTCAGGCATCACTTCGTTTCGTAAGTGATTTAGAGTCACTTCTAGGCGAAAATGTTAAGCTAAGACTTACAGAAATTGATGACAGAAGAAAACGCGTTGTTGGTTCTGTAAGAGTTCTTTTAGAAGAAGAAAGAAAAGCTGTTATGGACAAGTTCTGGGCTGATGTTGAAGTTGGTAAGGAATACACAGGTACAGTAAAGTCACTAACATCATTCGGTGCATTTGTTGACATCGGCGGTGTTGACGGTCTTGTTCACATTTCAGAGCTTACATGGAATAAGATTAAGCACCCATCAGAAGTTGTTAAAGAAGGCGATGTACTTACTGTTTATATTAAGGACATCAATGAAGAAACAAAGAAGATTTCTTTAGGATACAAAAAGGCTGAAGATAATCCTTGGGTTATCGCAAAAGCAAAGATCAACATGGGCGATGTTGTTAAGTGTAAGATTGTTCGCATGATGCCATTCGGTGCATTTGCTGAAATCATGCCAAATGTTGACGGTCTTATCCACATTTCACAGATTGCTGACAGAAGAATCGGCAAGCCTGAAGATGTTCTTGAAATTGGTCAGGAAGTTGAAGCGAAGGTTGTTGAACTTGATTGGGAAACAAACAAGATCAGCCTTTCAATCAGAGCTTTAATCGAGCCAAAGGTAGAAGAAAAGGTTGAAGAGGAAGCTCCAGTTGAAGCTCCTGCAGAACCGGTTGCTGACGAAGTTCCTGTTGATATCGAAAAGTTTATCGCAGAAGAAGCTGCTCAGGAAGCTGCTGAAGAAGTAGTTGAAGAACCAGTTGAAGAACCAGCAGAAGCTCCAGTTGAAGAAGCTGTAGAAGCAACAGAAGAATAATGAATTAACTCCCCTTGTTAAAAGGGGAGTTTTTGTATGGGAAATTTAGTAATGAGAAGTTGTAGGGAACGGATCTGCTCGTTCCGGTTTGGTGGCGAATTTGTAAAAATAATTTAACCATTGTATTTTCAGGAAATATGTGCTATAATTAATTAACATATTTAATTAACCTGAGAATGAATAGGTTTAGAATGAATTTGAGTGAAATTGAACAAAAGGAGTGGTCGGAAATAGAGAAATTGCACAAGGACAATAGTGATTATGAAGGTTGAAAAAAGTGTTTAAATATGAGTATGCTTAACTTTTAAAAATTAATATAAAATTGAAAAACACATTTTGAGTGAAATCAAGATGTGTTTTTTGTTTGTGCAAAGGAGGGATAGTTGTGAGAAAAATGTTAAAGAATCGCTTTAAAAATAGTGTTAATAAGGAGGTTGATGAGATGAAAAATGCAATTATTGATGAAATAAATTTAAAATACAAATGTGAAAATGGTAATGAAAGAGAGGAAAATAAAATGACAAAATTAGGATTATACGAATCGAGAACATTCGGTAGAATTTCGTACGGTTTTGTAAGAGATGACAAAGGCATGGTATATATCAAAGAAGATGAAGCGGAAATAATTAGATGGATGTATAAGATGTGCATTCAAGGATTGAGTTTGTTGCAAATTCAGGCAGAATTAATCAGAATGGGAATCAATTCTCCTACTGGCAAGGAAGAATGGTCTGTTGTGACAATAAGTAAAACTATAGATAATGTGAATAATTGCTACATAGTATCAGATGAAGACTATCGTACTGCGACCAAAGAAAAAATGTTTAGGGCAAGAAACGACAGAAGAAGATGGTGATAGGTAGAATTGCAGATTTGGTATATAATTATTCCATAAATAAGAAAGGGGTAATTATATATGAGCAAATCAGCAATTCAAAATCAACTTCAATATGTTATTGCGAATGAACAATATTTAAAACCACTATTGGATTCAGGTAAGATTAGTATTGAGGTTTATAATGAAGTTTTAGAAAATCTGTATAATGAATGCGAACTCTGGAAATACGGCAGAATGAAAAATCCAAGAGTAGAATTTAACAAAAAGAAACGAGAACCTAAGCAAACAATAGCGAAGCAAAATCCCGGGTACATTTCATTGACAGAATTGGCAAAAGGTTTTAGTAACATTCAAGCCGGATATACAATTCACAATTGGTTAAGGGATGAAAATACAGTTAAGTTTCTTGCACTCTGGGAGAAAAAGCACAACGCGAAATTTGTTGATTTAATTCTGGGTAAAAGAATGACTCTTACACCCAAGATTTGGATTGACAGAACTAAAGCTATTGGTATGGTATCGAGGCAAGGCAGGGGTGGTGGCACCTATGCGCATAAAGAAATTGCAATGCATTTCATGTGCTGGGTTTCTGCTGAAATGATGCTGAAAATAATAGAGAAATATATGGAGGTTATTAGTGATGAAGAAAGTAATTGAAATACCTGCCACAATATTTCCTAAAATCAAAGACGATAAAGTAAAACTTAATGTCGCAGCATACTGCAGAGTAAGCACAGAAAAAGAAGAGCAAGAAAATAGTCTTGAAATTCAAATAACACATTATAAGAATGAAATCGAAAGGAATCCCAACTGGACTCTGGTAGATGTTTTTGTCGATTTCGGTGTAAGTGGTTTAAATGACACAAAGAGAACAGAATTCATGCGAATGATTGAAATGTGTGAAAAGGGTAAAATTGATCTGATCCTTACAAAATCAATTTCGAGATTTGCACGAAATCAGCTTGATTGTTTGAGTTACATAAGGAAGTTAAAACTCAAGAATATCGGAATCAGATTTGATAAAGAAGGAATTAACACACTTGATCCTTCAAGTGAGATTTTCCTCTCTTGGTTTAGTGCGTTTGCTCAGGCAGAAAGTGAATCACTTAGTATGAATATAACGAGAGGAAAGAGAATGGGATATAAGGAAGGTAAATTTCCGTTTCCGTTTTCACTGTATGCTTATAAGAGAGGAGAGAATGGACAACCTGAAATCATTCCGGAAGAAGCCGCGGTAGTACGAAAAATGTTTTACCTATATATTGAGGGGAATTCTATAAATAATATAATTGACTGGCTTGAAGAAAATGAGATTGAATCTCCAACGGGCAATAAGAGATGGAGTTCAAATTCGGTAAGCGGAATTCTGAAGAATGAAAAGTATAAAGGTGATGCATTGCTTCAAAAGACATATACTGTTGATTACCTAACAAAAACTGTCGCAAGAAATAAAGGTGAGGTTGCTCAGTATTATGTTGAAAATAGTCATGAGGGAATAGTATCTAGAGAAATTTTTGATATGGTTCAGGATGAAATGAAACGAAGAAGAAACTATCCGAGAGATAAGTTAATTTCATTTTCCTCTAATTATGCTTTAACCGGAATTGTGTTATGTGCAGAATGCGGTGCGAGATACAGAAGGGTAACCTGGGCACGAAATGGTAAGAAGAGAATTGTGTGGAGGTGTTCAGAGAGACTTGAAACCGGAATACAAAACTGTAAGAATTCCCCGTCAATTCCTGAAGATAAATTAAAAGATGCAATTCTGTCAGGTTTACCTCAGACATCACACGATATTTCAAATATAACCAAAATGGTTAAGAATGAAATTGGGACTGTAATTAATAAGAATGATGAGCAGAATGAATATACCATAAAATCAAAAATCAAGAAAATCGAAAAGGAGATTCAAGTATTAAATCAAATCGTGAATGAAGTAGAAGATAACCAAGTGTATCTTGATAAAATTAGGGAGCGTGAGAATGAATTTGAAATACTAAATTCAAAACTTATTGAGTGCGCCAAATGTGAAATGAATGACATTGAAGCATATATAAACGAGAATAAAGTCAACATGCTTGAATATTTTGATGCAGTTGTAAGGAATACGGTTGAATCAGTTATGGTAACTCCACCGAATAGAATTAAAATCAAATATGTAGGTGGAATTGAAATAACTAAATTTATTTAAACACTATGTTGCAAGATGCTAAAACATTTACTTTATATTTCTCCCTATTGCCAATTGCATTATTTGCCGAATTATGGTATAATATAAAAGCTTTAAGTTACAAAACATTAAAATAATATGTGTAATTCCTGTATTATAGGATAATGGTCGGAGGGGAAATATGTACTTTTTATCTTTTATAGCATATGCTGCTGATGCTGCTTCTGAGGTAACTCAAACAGCAACCAGGACTGATATGGTTATCGGAATTGGTGACATTGCAGTAAACTTTGTCGTTGGGATTGTGTCTATTTTAATTACATTGTTATTAACACTTAAGACAATTAAGCAATTAAAGTTATCGTATAGTATTCATATATATCAAATCCTATCTAAATCGTTAACTGATAGAAGTAACATTGCAGATTTAGAAATTAAATATAAGAATGAAAAATTGAAAAACCCATGTTTGCTTACAGTAGAAATCGTAAATACAGGAAATAAGTCTATAATTAATCCACCGATAAAGATAAGAAGCAACCATAATATAGGAATCATTCCTGGGTATTTTGAAGATATACCAAATGGATATGAAAATATGTGGAGTATGAATTTAGAAACTGCAAATTGTTGTAGTCTGTCTTTGGAACATATTAATCCTAAACAGGTTGTAAAAGCTCGGTTTTTCTTGGATGAAATGCCACAGGATAAAATAATTTTTGAATGTCCAATGGCAGACATGCAATTACAAGAAATTACTTATGATGTAAAAAAAGAATCAAGTTCAAAAATTAATTTTAAGGCAAATTATATTTTGATTGCTATTACGATTTTAATGTTTTCTACTATAGGTTCGTGGGCGATATATCTTTCAGAATTAATATGGATAAGTGGCTTGCGTATACCATCCTACCTAGCTGCTGCATTTATTATGGGAGTCCTTATTCTTGCTATTATTTTTAATTTGTGTGGTATAAATTGGTTAGATGACTATGTGCGTTTAAATAGAAAACGAAATATATTGTTTAAGATTTCTCTGTTCATACTTAGTTGTGTGATACTGTATTTAATAACATTTGATATACTAATTGTTAAAGCGGTATCACAAATAATAGCTGGAATCATATCATTGTTATTGTTAGCATTATTGATACACATATCAATGATATCATATAAGGAATAACAATTAAACTATGTTAATAAAAATAGGAGATATGACATATGAAGTTTAAGCGAAAAACAGATAATGTTTGGGATAATGTATGGAAAAGTGATGTTTATTCAGATCCTGAACTAAGAAAAGTAAAGGCAAAAAGAAAAGTGGAAAACTTATTAAACCATGTTAAGATCAACAGCTCAACTACAATTCTTGATTTGGGTTGTGGTGGGGGATATGTAACAAGAGAGTTATATAATAAAACTGGGGCGAAGATATATGGGATAGACAACTCAGAAGAGGCAATCAAACTTTCGAAAGACAAATCAAAAGACCTACCAGTTATATATAAAAAATGTGATATTACAAATTTAACATATAGTGATAATTTTGCAGATGTTGTTTTATGTATTGGAGTTTTAGAACATATTCAAAATTATGAAATTTGTTTATCTGAAATAAAAAGGGTTTTAAAGAATAATGGAGTATTATATGTCGTTTCATCAAATAAAAACAGTTTCATTTATCAGCAAAGAATTATAAGACAGAAATTAGGATTATGGAATTACGGATATCAAAAAAATTGGGAAATGAAAGATTTAGAAAATATTTTTTCTGCACATGATTTTTGTATGCAGCATATGAATGTCGGGTCGGGAATTGAAAATTTTAAATTTGTTGATAAATTGGACAAATTGTTTTCAACTTCGACCAACGAAAAAGGTAGATATATATATTACATAGGAAGGATCAAAAAATGACATTAGAAAATTTGGTATGTGGTGTGATAGGATCAATATTAGCAACGATTATTATAACTATATCAACTAAATTATATTTTGGAGTATGTGGTATTCAAGAATTAAAAAATAATATACGTCTTATAAAGGATTGTTTTAAAGGTGGAATTATTAATATATTTCCTAGCCGGGTGAGTTACATGCAACATAAAGATCACGGAACTGAGTCACAATATATATCTAGTTGCAGTGATAAATTACTATATGTGGGATATTGGCTTGCTCAAGGCACGGAAGTGGGGGACATATTAGAAACTTTAAGAAAATTAGTATTTGAAAATAAATACATTGAAGTAGTTTTATTAAACCCGAATAATGATGAATTAGTTAGAGGTTTAGCTGATTATATGAAGATCGATTGTGAGGAAATGAAGATAAGAATTAAGTATAGCTTGTCAAAATTATGTGAAATTAAGAATACCTTAACAAGTGAATTACGTACGCATTTCCAAATAAAAATACACGATGTTCCCATTAATGCATCTGCTTTTTTAATAGATTATGAACATACGTCTAAAATGAAAATACTAGTAGATTATAAGTTGTATAATCAACAACGTGAAAAGAGTTATGGGATAGAATTTGCTGGAAATGATAAGAT
>JAZNWH010000018.1:0-15156 GCA_045593265.1 Clostridia bacterium
TTCAGAACGGACGAATTAAGCCCGTAGGGGTTACCCGAAGCTGTACGATGGTACAGCGAGAGGCGAAATTCGTTCGAGTAAAAATGCTTGTTTAAATAGAAAAAATCGTTTTTAAACGATTTTTTCCTTAAGTAATATATTTTTTGCCATTTAATAAGTTTAAAAATGTATTAGTAATATTTATTTTAAGCATTTTTACGATTATGAACTTTTTTTACATTCCCTCTTTTTTAAAGGTATTTATGATGTTTCTGTCAAAGTCTTTCCATGTGAAGGTGTTGTTTTCGAAAATCATATAGCCATGGTGGGAGTTTTCTTTTGGTATAGAAACACTTCCCGGGTTCATATATATAAATGAACCGAAATCGGTGCATTTGGGAACGTGGGTATGACCGCAGAGGAGAACATCTCCGTTTTTTAACGGGGGGAGATTTTCTTCGTTATATTTATGTCCGTGGGTGGCAAAAATAGTAGTATTATTTTCACTTATTATGCAGTAATCGGCAAGCACGGGGAATGAAAGCACCATCTGGTCAACTTCTGCCTCGCAGTTACCGCGGACACAAAGAATTTCATCTTTAAGATTATTAAGAAGAGCAATTATTGATTTGGGGTTATAATCCTTCGGTAAGTCATTCCTCGGCCCGTGATAGAGAATATCCCCTAAAAGGAGCATTCTGTCCGCCTTTTCGTTTTTATAGCAATCAAGCATTTTTTTACAGTAAAATTCACTTCCGTGTATATCCGATGCAATAAACAGTTTCATCTTATCACTCTCTCTTTGGTTTCGTTAGTATTATTAATTATATACGCCCGGTGTTGTATTGTCAAATAAAAATGCCGATGATAATACCTGCAATGATACAGCCCATACAGGGAAGAAGCATTTTATATTTATTATTTTTTGTTTTTCGGTAATTTTTCATACAGCTTTCTACCATAGCACGGCTGATTTGAACTGCCTCGTCCTGAGGACTTACAGCATCTGCTTTTAAAAGGACGATAATCTGACTTATAAGAGGATTTTCTCCGTCGGTAAGCAAAATACAGTTGGAAGTTTTGGTTTGCTTCAAGTAAAACACCTCAATTTACAATATTTTCAAAAAAATTATCGCCAAAAAGGAAGATAAATATACTTAAAATCTTGACTTTGTGGCAAATTTTGTATATTATATATGTTGTATAAGTATGTAAATAATATAAGTAAATATAAGGAGAAAAAAATGACAGATTATAAGAAAGAGTATGAAAGATGGTTAAATTCAAGCTTTGTTGATGATGAAACAAAAGCTGAGCTTAGTGCAATTAAAAATGATGATGCAGAAATTAAGGAACGTTTTTACAGAGACCTTGAATTCGGTACTGCAGGATTAAGAGGAATTATTGCGGCAGGAACAAACAGAATGAATGTTTATACTGTCCGTCGTGCAACACAGGGCCTTGCTATGTATGTAAAGGCATCAGGAGCTGATGCGGTAGAAAAAGGTGTTGCTATTGCCTACGATTCGAGACTTTATTCGGATAAATTTGCATTCGAAGCGGCATCTGTTCTTGCAGCAAACGGAATTAAGGCATATGTTTTTGACGAGCTTCGTCCTACTCCCGAGCTTAGCTTTGCAGTACGTCATTTAGGTTGCTTTGCAGGTATTATAATTACAGCAAGCCATAATCCTGCTATTTACAACGGATATAAGGTGTATGGCGAGGACGGTGCACAGATGGCACCTGCAGACGCTGACAAGGTTTTAGCATATATCAATAAAACAGATGTTCTCGGTGGTGCAAAAACTGTTGAAGAAAGCGATTTGATTACAATAATCGGCGAGGAAGTAGATAAGGCATATCTTGAAAATGTTGTGGCACAGGCAATAAGCACCGATGCTGTTAAAGAGGCAGCTGACTCATTTAATGTGATTTACACACCTCTTCACGGAGCAGGAAACAAGCTTGTAAGACGTGTGCTTGATATGATAGGCTTTAAAAACGTACATGTTGTAAAAGAGCAGGAATTACCTGACCCGAATTTTTCTACTGTAAAGTCTCCAAACCCTGAAAATCCTGATGTTTTTGTGTATGCTCAGGCTCTTGCAAGAGAAAAGGGTGCTAACTTGATTATCGGTACTGACCCTGACTCAGACAGAGTGGGAATAATGGTACTTAATAATGAGGGAGAATTTGTTCCTTTTACAGGAAATCAGGTAGGTGCTTTATTGGTTGAATATATTCTTTCAAGAAGAACTGCTCTTAAAACACTTCCATCAAATCCTGTTGTAATAAAGACTATAGTTACAACAAATCTTGCGGCAGATATTTGCAGAAATTACGGTTTTGAAATTGCAAATGTGTTAACGGGCTTTAAATTCATAGGCGAGATTATCAAAAATCTTGAAGCAAAAGGCGAAGAAAACAGATATGTTCTCGGCTTTGAAGAAAGCTATGGTTATCTTGCGGGAACATATGCCCGTGATAAGGATGCTGTTGTAGCAACTATGCTTATTGCAGAAATGGCAGCATACTATAAAACTCAGGGACTTACCTTGTTCGACTGTATGGAAAACATTTATAAGAAATACGGTTATTACAAGGAAAATCAGAAAGCAATAACATTGGAGGGTATTTCAGGCGTTGAGAAAATTAAAGAAATATGCTCATTCTTAAGAGAAAATCCTTTGAGTGAAATTTGTGGTCATAAGGTTACAGAAATATGCGACTATGAGACACGCGAATGTGTTGATACAGGAAGCAATAAAATAACAGCTATAGAACTTCCGAAATCAAACGTACTTTCTTATGTTACGGATGACAATACAAAGGTAATAGTACGTCCTTCGGGAACAGAACCTAAAATTAAATTCTATTTCTTTGTTAAAGGCACAGACGAAAATGATGCCGGCACCAAGCTGGAGGCAGTAAACAAAGAAGTACTTTCAAAGATAAATGAATTATTGTAATTGTATTATTCTGATAGGGTAATACTCAAAACAGGAGGAAAAAACGTGTTAATTTACAAAATAATTGATTGGTTTATAAAAACTGATAAGGAAAACAGGGAATATTTTTTCCTGCCCTTTGTGTGTCTCGGGGTAGTGTTACCTATGTTTTTCCGAGGCCTGTATTTTGAGGCAGACAGAGCGCTTTATGCAATATTGCTTGCCCTTGCCTTTGGTGTGATATTTGCGTTTGCAAAAAAGAACACCCCTTTTAATATGGGAATTGATACGGGCATAATACTTCTTACTGCGTTTTATGGAATTTCTTCCGTTCTGGCGGTAAATAAAGACAGTGCTATACTTGCGTTTTCCTCCTACATTATACTTCTTGTAATTTATATGGCAGTAAAATATACCTGTAAAGAAGAAAAAACGATTCGTATTTTAATTATATCTGCAGTTTATGCAATTGCTTTAACGAGCCTTATTTCTCTGCTTACTGCAGCAGGTGTTCTTTCTTACCCTGCGGCATATTCTTCCGCAGAAATAGAAAAATGGCTTAACGGTACCGTTCAGTACCATAACGCTTTCGGCTCCCTTGTGCTTGCAGGATTTTTAGCCCTTTGCGGTGTTTATGAAAAATCAGTAAAAAAAGCTTTATACTGGATTAACTTACCTGTATACTACATCCTTATGTTTGGTCTGCTTATGTCCTATTCACGAGGTGCGTGGCTTGTTGCACCTGTAGGATTTGTTATATTCCTTATAATGGGCGATAAGGATGCAAGACTTAAGGGGTTGTCTTATCTTGCCGCATCAGGTATTTCCGTTTTTGCAGTAATGTCATCATTTACAGCAGCTGTTGAGTCAGGCAGTAAATTAATGGCAGTAGTATGGCTTATTATAGGTGCAGTAATTGCAATCGTTCTTTCTCTTATGATTGATATGGCTGTAAACGGACTTAAGGATAAAAAATATTTTAACATTTCTCTTCTTTCGGTTTGCGGACTTTTGGTTTTATTTGTAATTGCTGTTGTGCTTTTCCCACAGATGTTTTCATTTATGCTTCCTGAAAGCTTAATTACCCGTTTGCAGGGACTTAATTTCGGCACACAGACTGTTACTGAAAGATTTGTATTCTATAAAGATGCTTTAAATATGGGTAAACAAAGTATCATTTTCGGTCTTGGCGGTGGTGCGTGGTCCGATATGTACGGAATGTATCAATCCTATAACTATGCATCAAATCAAATTCACAGCTATCTGTTCCAGATTTTTACCGATGCAGGTATATTGGGTGTGATTGCACTTTTATGGACAGTTGTGTTCCTTATTATTTCAGCATTTAAAATCAGAAAGTCCGAAAAGGTTACAAAAGGCACATCGGCATCATTATTTGCATTTTGCGGTGTTATGTTAATTCACTCAATGATAGACTTTAATCTGTCTATATTTGGTGTAATTGCAGTTTTATGGGCATTTATGGCTGTAATATCCAATCTCACTTCCTTTAAGGCAAAGGACATTTCAAAATATGTATGGGTTGGTCTTTGTGTTGTGGTTTTTGTGTTTGCGGTAACAGATTTTGCGGGAGCAAAAGCCAAAGCAAAGGGCGATGCTATATTTGAAAAGCTTTATACAGATGAAACACAGGGCTTCAAGGTCAGTCCGGAAAAATTCGGCGAAGCACTAAGCGAATATGAAAAGGCAACAAAATTAAAGCCTTATGATGCTGTGGCACTTTCAGCTCAGGCAAGAACGAGAATGTTTGCCCATAAATCAAATCTGGAAAGCAGAGAGCTTGCAGTTGCAGAATTTGAAAAAGCAGAAAAAATGGCGCCTTACAGCTTTGAGGTGCAGGATAATGGAATGCTTATGTATGCTAAATCAGGAACTGCTTTGCAGTATGCTCTTACCTGTCTCAAAAATCAGGTTGTATTGATGCAAAAGGATGTAAACAATTATCTGACATATATTGAAAATGCATATGAAATTTTAAATCACTACCGTTACGAGGGTATTATGAATATAGCAGGAGAGATTTCCAAAGAAGCTTTAGAGGTTAAAAAGCTTGCAGAGGAAAACGAAGTGGAGCTTCCCGAAGAAACAAAACCATACTTTGATTTGTTTGAGGTTGTATACAATAATACTTTAAGAGGAACGGAACAAGAATAATGCTGTCAATAGTTATAGTAAATTATAACACCTCGCACCTTGTAAAGGAGTGCGTGAATTCTATAAAAAAATATCCCCCACAGGATGAATATGAGATTATTGTTGTTGATAACAATTCCAAAGAAGAAGACAGGAAACAATTAAAAAATCAGGACTTTACGGTTATATTTTCTCATCAGAATGATGGCTTTTCAAAAGCAAATAACAAGGGTGCAGCCCTTGCAAAGGGAGAATATATTCTTTTCCTTAATCCCGATACTGTGGTTAAGGAAAATTGTCTTGGGGATACACTTGAATTTTTAAAAAGCCACAGCGATGCGGGGATTGTGGGATGTCGTGTCCGTCTTGAAGACGGAACGCTGGATTTTGCCTGCAAAAGAAGCTTGCCTACCATAAAAAATTCTATTGGTCATTACCTTAAGTTAAACGGAAAAATTAAAAGTCTTTCAGGCTACAGACGTCTTGACCTCAGGGATGACTATGTAGGAGAAATTGAATGTGTTGTAGGTGCTTTTATGATGATGCCTAAAGACATTTTTTATCGGGCAGGAGGCTTTTGTGAAGACTATTTTATGTATGCCGAGGATATAGAGCTTTGTTTTCAGGTTCTTAAGAATGGCTTTAAGGTATACTATTTCGGAAAAGCCGAAATAATTCATAAAAAAAGAGCATCAAGCCATAAAAATAAAAGAGCAAAGAAAGCTTTTTATGACAGTATGAAAATATATTATGACAAACACAAGAAAAACAGCAGACTTGACTTTTTTGTGTATACAGCGATAAATACAGCAAGATTTTTGGGTCTGTAGAAAGGATATTAAAATGCTTAAAGAAAACGCAAGAGTTCTTACTCTTTTAAGATTTTGTTTTGATATGCTTTGCGTAGCGCTTTCCTTTATTTGTGCTTGGTATATTAAATTCGAATGGAATATTTTTGTTAAAGAACCGCATCTTCCTTTGAAGGAATATGCCGTTCTTTTGTATGCAGGTTTAATAATTTTTGCACTTATGCAGTATTTTTCTTCTATGTATGAATCAAGAAGAATGGGTGGAGCCTTAAGTGAAATTAAGATATGCTTTAAAAATTCACTTATTGTTCTTGCTGTAATTCTTGCAGGACTGTTCTTCTTCAAAAAAGCAGACTATTCCCGAGTGTTTACCTTTGTTTTTGTAATGCTTATATTCATTTTCACATCAGTTCAGAGAATGATTGTAAAGGGCGTTTTAAGAGCATTCAGATATCTCGGTTATAATATAAAGCATCTTGTTGTAGTGGGGAAAGGCCCTAAAACTCAGGATTTTATAAACGCCATCAAGCTTCACAGGGATATGGGTTATGAAATTTTTGATGTAATAGAATCATACAAAAACCTCGAAGAAATTTTAGATAAAAACGCAATAGACGAAGTGGTTATTTCTCTTTCGGATTCGGAAAGCTCTGAAATTCCTAAAATTATAAATATATGCGAATATTGCGGGGTAAAGGCTTCAATAATTCCGTCATATACCAAATATGCTCCCTCAAAACCAAAAACGGACAGTATAGATGACATTATTCTGATAAATACCCGTTACATTCCTCTTGACAATATTTTTTACAGCTCAATAAAAAGAATTATTGATATTATTCTTTCCCTTGCGGGAATAATAATTTCTTCACCTCTTCTTTTGGGTATAGCAATAGGAATAAAGGCAACATCAAAGGGAAAGGTTTTGTTTTGTCAGGAGAGAGTGGGTTTCAATTCTCAGAATTTTACAATTTACAAATTCCGTACAATGAAGAGCAATACATCAAATGACGGGTGGACCGTGAAAAACGACGACAGAGTAACAAAACTGGGAAAATTTTTAAGAAAATCCAACCTCGACGAGCTTCCTCAGCTTTTTAATGTTTTAAAGGGAGATATGAGCCTTGTAGGACCAAGACCTGAACAGGTTCATTTTGTTGAAAAATTTCGCGATGAAATACCCAAATATATGTTAAAACACCGTGTCCGTCCCGGAATTACAGGCTGGGCACAGGTTAACGGATTAAGAGGCGATACCTCTATCGAGGAGCGTATAAAAAAAGATTTGTACTATATTGAAAACTGGTCTCTTTCTCTTGATGTGAAAATATGTATTATGACCCTTTTTAAAGGTAATAAAAATGCGTATTAATTTAAATTGGAGAATTAATTATGGTAGCAGAAATGAAGTCCTGTGCAGTTATAGGTATAAATGCACAGCTTGTAAATGTTGAAATGGATTATAACGACGGAGTTCCTGATTTTCAGATTGTAGGACTTGGAGATACTGCAGTAAAGGAAAGCCGTGAAAGAGTTAAGTCAGCACTTAAAAACACACATATTGAGCTTCCGGCAAAATGTTATGTTGCAAATCTTGCCCCTGCTGATATGAAAAAGGAAGGCTCTTTTTACGATTTACCGATAGCTGTTGCAGCTGCATTTTGCTGTGGTAAAATAAAAAGCGTTAATCTCAGTGATGCAATGTTTATAGGAGAGCTTTCTCTCAAAGGAGAGATAAGACGCGTTAACGGAATTTTACCTGCAGCGCTTTGTGCAAAGGAAAACGGACTAAAACGCATTTTTATTCCTGATGCAAACAAAAAAGAAGCATCGGTTGTGTCGGGACTTGAAATTTATCCCTGTAAAAGTCTTAAGCAGCTTCTGGAGCATATAACAGGATTTTCTCCTATAGAGCCATATGTAAATAAGGAACCGGTGTTTGATGAAGGAAAGGATGAATATGTTCTTGATTTTGCTGATGTAAAGGGGCAGACAGGGGCAAAATGGGCATTAGAGGTAGCAGCTGCAGGAGGTCATAATGTGATTATGACGGGGAGTCCCGGAGCAGGTAAAACAATGCTTGCCAAAAGAATTCCGTCAATTCTTCCTGACCTTACCTTTGAGGAAGCTATAGAGATTACAAAGGTACATTCGGTTGCAGGAACATTGCCTGAAAACACAGCTCTTGTAAAAGCAAGACCGTTCAGAAGTCCCCATCATACAGTTTCACCGGCAGGTCTTGCCGGAGGTGGAACAGTTCCCCGTCCGGGCGAAATCAGTATGGCACATAACGGAGTTTTGTTTCTTGATGAATTTCCTGAATTCAGGCGTGATGCAGTGGAAATATTGCGTCAGCCAATGGAAAGCGGAACAATTACGGTATCGAGAACGAGGGCGAGCGTTACATATCCGTCAAACTTTATGTTGGTTGCGGCAACTAACCCTTGTCCCTGTGGATTTTTAAATGACCCTGTTCATCCTTGCACCTGTTCTCAGTCAGCAATTGAAAGATACAGAAACAAAATCAGCGGACCTGTTCTTGACAGAATAGATATACAAGTAAGCGTAGACCCTGTTGCCTTTGAGGATTTAAGTAAAAAGAAAAAAGCCGAAACCTCGGAGCAAATACGCAGGAGAGTAAACGCAGCAAGAAGAATTCAGATAAAAAGGTTTGAAGGAACAAATATTTTCTGCAACGCAGATATGACAGAGGCTATGCTCGAAAAATACTGTGCTTTGGATGAGGAATCCGTTAATACTTTAAAGATGGCATTTGAAAAATTCGGTATGAGTGCAAGAGCATACAGCAGAACATTAAAGGTTTCAAGAACAATAGCCGATTTAAGCGGCAGTGAAAATATAACAAAAGATCACATTTTGATGGCTCTCAGGCTTAGAAAAACAGAATAAATATAAATTATATAAAGAAAGAGTGGTTAATAAGTATGAAAAAAGCAGTAATCGACACAAATGTAAGTCAGGAGAATTTTAATTCTCAAAGGAGTTTAGCACTTCACAAAATATGTTCAGTGCCATTAATTGAACATATAATTCTCCGTCTTAAGGAGGAGCAGACACAAATTTTCGTGGCAGGTAATGAAGAAATAAAAGAATACTTTGCCTCAAGAGATGATGTGTCTTTTGGTTATGATGCCGAGGAATTTTCCAAGGATTGTGTATACATTCCCATAACTCAGCCTGACATATTCAGCGGCGAAAATATGCCCTGCAGAACCCGTCAGGAATTTTACGTTCTTTCCGAATTTCTTAAAATGTATATTAACAAAAGAATTATGGATTCGGGCGTAAGCATAATTTCTCCCGAAAACACATATATTTCTCCTTTTGCACAGATAGGGAAAGACTCTGTGATTTATCCTGATGTGCATATTGAAGGAAAGGTGAAAATAGGACAAAATTGTGTTATTTATTCATCAACAACTATTGAAGATTCCTCTGTAGGAGATAATACATCGGTAAGAAGCTCTGTTATTTTAAAAAGCACAGTAGGCAGTAATACTGCAGTAGGCCCCTTTGCATATATAAGACCTAACTGCAACATCGGCGATAATGTTAAAGTGGGGGATTTTGTTGAGGTTAAGAATTCAGCAATAGGAAATAAGACAAAAATTTCACACTTAACTTATGTGGGAGACAGCGATGTGGGAGAAAATGTCAACTTCGGTTGCGGAACAGTTACAGTAAATTATGACGGTATAAATAAATTCAGAACAACAATAGGGAATAATGCGTTTATCGGCTGTAATACAAATCTGGTTGCTCCTGTAACGGTAGGAGATAATTCATTTATTGCGGCAGGCTCAACTATTACAGACACGGTACCTGAAAACGGATTTTCTATTGCCCGTTCAAGACAGACAAACAAAGAAAACTGGGTAAAACCCAAGGACAGAAAATAAAGCTTTTCATATAATAGACCGAAAGGAAGTTTATAAATGAAAATAGTTATGACAGGCGGAGGCACATCAGGTCATGTAACTCCCAATATTGCACTTTTCAAGCCCTTAAAGGAAGCAGGATTTGAAATCAGCTATATAGGTACAAAAGACGGCATAGAAAGAGAGCTTGTTACAAAAGAGGGGATAGATTATTATCCCATTAAAGCAGGCAAGCTTCGTCGATATATTGATATGGAGAACATAAAAGATATCTCGAAAATCTGTGTAGGATACACTCAGGCACTTAAGGTTTTAAAGGAAATTAAGCCGGATGTAGTTTTTTCAAAGGGTGGTTTTGTATCCTGTCCTGTTGTATGGGCGGCAAAAACTCTTAATATTCCTTCGGTCATTCACGAATCGGACATAACTCCCGGTCTTGCAAACAAGCTTTCTTCACCCTTTGCTAAAAAAATCTGTTATGCTTTTCCTGAAACAAAAAATCATCTTCCTGCATCAAAAAGCATATACACAGGTCTTCCTGTAAGAGAAGAGCTTATAAAGGGAAACAGACAAAAGGGACTTGAATTTTTAGGATTCAGTGGTGAAAAGCCCATGCTTTTACTGATGGGTGGAAGTCTCGGCTCGAAATTCCTTAATGATAAGCTGAGAGGTGAAATTGATGAGCTTCTTGTAAAGTTTGATATATGTCATCTTTGCGGTAAGGGAAACATTGACAGCGAATTGTTTAACAGAGCAGGCTACGTACAGTTTGAATATGTAAATAAAGAGCTTTGTGATATTATGGCGGCAAGTGATTTTATAATTTCCCGTGGCGGTGCTACTGCCATATTTGAAATTCTTGCACTTTCAAAACCCTCTTTGATTGTTCCTCTTTCAAAAAGAGCAAGCAGAGGCGATCAGATAGAAAATGCAAAATCTTTTAAAGCACAGGGGCTTTGCGATTATATTGAAGAGGAGGATTTGCAGTTTAAGGACTTTTCCTCGCTTATAGATTCGGTTTACGAAAAACGTGCGTATATTGCAGAAAATCAGAACAGAAAGGACACAAAGAAGAGTACATCTGCTATCGTGAATGTAATTCTTTCGGTGGTAAAGTAAAAAATGTTTTTAATTGCAGGGTTAGGTAATCCGGGAGATAAATATTTTGCTACACGTCATAATGCAGGCTTTCTTGCAATTGACTATATGGCTCAAAAATTTGATATAAACGTAAAGACATTAAAGCATAAGGCTTTAATCGGAGAGGGAAGAATAGGCCTTCAAAAAGTTATACTTGTTAAGCCTCAGACCTTTATGAATTTAAGCGGAGAGGCAATAAGGGCAGCAAAAGACTGGTATAAAATTCCCGATGAAAACGTAATAGTAATATATGACGATATAGCTCTTGAGGTAGGAGCACTCAGAATAAGAGGCAAAGGCAGTGCAGGCGGTCATAACGGTATGAAATCAATAATTTCCCATCTGGGAACTGAAAATTTCCCAAGATTTCGTATCGGTGTAGGAGCAAAGCCTGACGGAGGAGACCTTGTAAATCATGTTTTAGGTGCAATCCCTAAAAAAGAGCAGGAGCTTATGTTTAAAGTCTTTGAGAAAACATCTGATGCTGTTGAGGAGTATATAAAAAACGGACTTGACAGCTCAATGAACAAATATAACGGTATGGTAGAATGAAAAACTACAGTAAAATTCTTGAAAATCAAAGCTTTTATAACAAAATAAATGAGTGTATTAATGATGGCTTAATGCCTGTTAAAATCACTCAGGTGGCGGAGTCGCAGAAATTGCACCTCGCCTTTTCCTTATGCGAAAAATACGGCAAAGGTATGGTTTTTGTATGCGATACTCTCTATTCTGCCAAAAAGCTTCTCGAAAAGCTGGAGTTTTTTACGGAGAATGCACTTCTTTATCCTGAAAGGGAGTATATTTTCTACGAAACCTTTGCATCGGGAGATTCTCTTTCGGAGCAGAGAATGAATGTTTTGGGAAGTATTTGCAGTAAAAAAAGCATAGTGGTTACAACCTTTACTGCACTGTGTCAGAAAATTCCATCAAGAGAAGATTTTGAATTATGCTCACTTTCCTTTAAAAGAGGAGATATTTACAGAATAGAAAGCATAGTTTCCCGTCTTGTTAAGATGGGCTACAAAAGAGAGGCAAATGTTGAGGGAGCGGGACAGTTTGCAGTAAGAGGCGGAATTATTGACATCTATCCTGCAGGAAGCGATAAAGCGTACAGACTCGATTTCTTCGATGAGGAAATTGATGCTATAAAAATTTTTGATGTGGATTCACAGACCTCCATTGATGTTTGCGACGGTTTTGAAATTCTTCCTGTATCTGAGAATTTTGCTCGCAAAAATGCAGACCTTACCGACTATCTTAAGGATATGTTTGTATTTGTTGATGAGCCTAATGCCTGCAAGGAGTCAACGGAACTTTTTATAAAAGATTTGGGCGAGTCTATTTGTGCTGCATTAGAGGACGGAGTAAAGCTTAAAGGTGAGAAAAAAGAAATTTTCCATTATATGACTTTACCTAAAGATGCTGTAAAAAATCTTTGTGAAGATTTCTTATTTACAGTTTCAAATTTTTCGTTGAGCGACAAGCTTATAGCGAGCAAACAGATAGTTACGGTAACAGGAAGAAATTTACCTGCCTACGACCCTGAAAGCGACCTTTTGATTGAAGATATAGCTTACTTTGCATCAAAAGGATATAAGGTTGTTCTTCCTTGCGGAAATGAAAAGGGAGTAGAAAAATTCCGTGAAATTCTGCAGCAGGAGGAAATTCCTTTTAGTGTTGATACAGATTATACAGGGGATATTCTGCCCTTTAGTGTAACTCTTACAAAGGGATATTTAAGAGACGGTTTTGAATACAGCGATGTACCTGCCGCATTTATTTGTATAAATGCTCTGAAAACTAAAAACGTAACTGGTGAAAGAAAAGTAAAACGCAAAAGAAACGGTATAAAAAGCATTTACGATATTAAAGAGGGAGACCTTGTAGTTCACGATATTCACGGAATAGGTGTATATAAGGGTATGCATCAGCTTACTGTGGATTCTATAACAAAGGACTACCTTAAAATAAAATATAAGGGCACTGATTTTCTTTATGTTCCCGTTCAACAGCTTAACTTACTTTCCAAGTATGTAGGCGGAGCTGAAAATGTTAAAATAAATAAATTAGGCGGGGATGAATGGAGCCACGCAAAAGCAAGAGTACGCCAGAATGTGGAGGAAATGGCTAAGGAGCTGTTAGAGCTTTATGCAAAACGTGGAAACAGCAAGGGTTTTGCTTTCGGACCTGATACAGAGCTTCAGGAGGAATTTGAAAACACATTCCCTTATGAAGAAACTGATGACCAGCTTAAGGCAATAGAAAGTGTCAAGTTTGATATGGAAAGCATCAAGCCTATGGACAGACTTATTTGCGGAGACGTTGGTTACGGAAAGACCGAGATTGCTATGCGAGGTGCTTTTAAAGCTGTTTCAAGCGGAAAACAGGTTGCACTTCTTGTTCCTACAACTCTTCTTGCAAAACAGCACTATGAAAATTTCCTTGCACGAATGGAAAAGTTTGCAGTTAATGTAGAAATGCTTAGTCGTTTCCGCAGTACTAAACAGCAAAAGGAAATTAAGGAAAAATTAAAAAGCGGAAAGATAGATATAATAATCGGAACCCACTCGATACTGCAAAAGGATATTGAGTTTAAGGATTTAGGACTTCTTATTATCGACGAAGAACAGCGTTTCGGTGTTGCTCATAAGGAAAAAATAAAAAGCCTTAAGTGTAATGTGGATGTAATAACCCTTTCTGCAACACCTATACCGAGAACCCTTAATATGGCGATGTCGGGACTTCGTGATATGAGTGTTCTTGCAGACCCTCCCAAAAACCGTAAGCCTGTACAGACTTATGTTATGGAATACAACGAGCCTGCGATAAGAAATGCCATTTTAAAGGAAATTGCGAGAGACGGACAGGTATATTATCTTCACAACAGAGTTGAAAATATAGATATCGTGGAGAATAAGTTAAAAAAGCTTGTTCCCGAAGCAAGATTTGTTACAGCTCACGGCAAAATGAATGAACGGGAGCTGGAAAATATAATGCTGTCTGTTATAAATGGTGAGGTTGATGTTTTAATATGTACCACTATCATTGAAACAGGTATCGACATACCTAATATAAACACTTTAATAATAGAAAATTCCGAGAGATTCGGTCTTGCTCAGCTTTATCAGTTAAGGGGAAGAATAGGACGTTCTTCACGTCTTGCCCATGCGTATTTTACAATACCTAAAAATAAAGTTCTTGATGAAACTGCAAGCAAAAGGCTTATGGCAATTAAGGAATTTACCGAGTTCGGTTCAGGTATAAAGATTGCCATGAGAGACCTCGAAATACGAGGAGCAGGCTCTCTTTTGGGAGCAAATCAGCACGGATATATGAATAAAGTCGGTTACGATATGTACTGCAAGCTTTTAGAAGCTGCAGTGCGGCAAATTAAAAACAACGAGCCTGTAACCGAGGAAGTTCCGTTTACCATTGACCTGCAGCTTAATTGTTACATTCCCGAAACTTATATAGAAGATAAAATGACAAGAATTGAGATGTACAGAAATGTTGCTGCAATGGAAAATGAAAACGATAAAAGTGATATTATAGATGAATTTATAGACAGGTTTGGCGATATTCCTCCTGAGGTTATGAATTTAATTGAGGTTACCGAAATAAGAAATATGGCAAAAGAGCTTGGATTTGGTGATATGTCCCAGAAGGGAACAAAGCTGTTTATAACTTTAAATTCGTCTTCCCCTGTTGAGGCGGTAACACAGTACGTTATAAATAACCGTCTTAAAGCCTATATGACGCAGGGCAAAAATATTATGTTTGTATATCTCCTTGAGGGAGTTAAAACAAAGGATATATGCAGCACCATAAAAACAATGCTTTCGGATTTAAAAGCACTTAAAGATGAAAAAGGGGAGAGTTAGTATGCGTTTTGATTACAAAGAAATAACAAGTGATAACACAAATTTTATTAAAATTCACGGAAGAGTGGTTTACGATTCGGGGCTGTTTCTTTCCTGGAGTAACAGTGGTGTTGAACTTAAATTTAAAGGAAGCCGTATTGAGTTTAATTTTACTGATTATGAAGGTGCAGAACCTGTATATGTAAGGGCATTTACAGAAAAGTACAATCAAAAATTCGGTCTTTTCGGGGTAATGCCTAAGGTAATAATTGAATTTGATGATGAAAATGAACACCATATAAAACTTTTAAGAATTTCTGCAGGAGACATTCCTCTTATACTGGAAAGCATAAAAATTTTC
>JAZNWH010000019.1:0-19071 GCA_045593265.1 Clostridia bacterium
GTTCAGATTCAGGTCAGTTTTATTTGAAAACAAACCATGAGTTCCGAACTTTTCTACCTTTGGCCTTGTTGCAATGTAGTTGGCATTGATGACTACTTTGTTATTAATAGACTTGTCCACACCTATACGTCTTGCTATGTATCCGGCTTTACCTGCCGCTTTGCCGCCTTTAACATACGGGCTTTTGAAAACTACTGCGACTGACATAAATTTTCCTCCTTTCTTCATAGCACCACTTTTGCATCCCTTGGTTTCTTGCTATATCTGCATTTGCAAGATATTGGATGCTCATTTAGCACCAATTTTTGAAATCTTCCCCTGATAGAGAATCCCCCGAACGGCACTGCCGGTCGGTGTTTGAGGGCAACGGGATGCTCTCCGAGCACCGTGCCTTTATCCTGCTTACTTTTATTAAGCGGATATTTCTCAAATTAAAGAGTTCTTTTTCATACTTTTCACATCCTTTCAAAAGAAAAAACCTTCGAACCATTGACTTTCGGAGAGAGAGATGATATAATCAAGAAACAAAGGGAGAGCAACTTTATTTCTTGGTGAGTATAGTTTAACATAATCAAAAACTTTTGTCAAGACATAAAATGTTACAATTATATTTCTTTAATTTTGAGGTGATAAAATATGAATTTACGAGTTGAATTTATTGGAGAAAAAATAATAATTCATACAGAAAAAAAGACAGTAGAGTATCAACTGGGAACTATAACTTGTATGATTTCTGCAGGCGAATGGGATGAGCTTTTACAATTTTTAGATGATGAAAAAGATTATGAAAAGTTAGAAAAGTATGCTGCTAATTTTTTAGATAAGTGTTTTTATAGCAGAGAGAAAATTTCAAAAATAAATGGATATATGTTTTGTGATAGTGAACTGAATTTAAGTAACAAAAATTATATTTCAAATAAAAAAGTAAGCGGAAGAATGTTACAGGGAAAAGCAGATTTAGTTGTTTCAGATATTTATTTAATTGATTCACTAATTGATTTAATTAATCTTGAAATGATGTACGCAGTTATCAATGATATGCCGATTAACAAATGCAAGAATTGCAATAAATATTTTGTTGCCGGCAATGCCGCCGCTCTCTTTTGTGACAGACTTTATACGGAAGATAAGACCTGTAAACAGTTCGGCGGAAAGAAATCTTTTGTAGACAAATTGAAAAAAGACGAGGCACTTTTAAGATACGAAAAAGTGTATCAGGCAACATATTATCGCTTACGAAAAGCAGAAACACAATCTGAAATAGATGTATTAAATAAGCGATTAGAAGATTTAAAAAACTGGCGGGTAAAATACAAAAACGGAGAAATTAAAGCCGAACCTTTTCTCGAATATGTTGAGGGAAATGGATGGGTTAAAAAGGAGAAATAAGATTTTTGCATATTAGGTTGATTAAATTCGAGTTTTGTGATAAAATATAAAATAATATAAATGGCTTTTGGGGATTGTCCTATGAAAAAGAAAAAGAACTCTAAGGAAGAAAATCTTCCTTTGCAAATATTAAATAAAGCCAAAAAAATTTTTGATTCAAAGCAATGGAATTATGAAGACGAGCTTTCTGATTATTTAGGTGATTTTTGTAGAACATTATCTATACTAAATGAAGAAGAACAAGAACTTCTACTGATGCTAACACAAAAGTTTTTATGGGTAAAAGAAAGTGAATATTTGAAGCATTTCTTGCAAGCTTTTGATGCATTTGTCACTAATTATGATTTTGATAATACGAAAACAATAATGCTTTGTCCTGCTTTGCCAGAAGATGATTTTGGAAAACCCAAAAGTTCTGTAGATTTATTGTATAAGGTAAAAGGCAGGCTATCAGCATTACAAGAAAAATACAAAGATTTTAATATTACATACATAGATAGTCCTCAATTTTTATGCAATGTCACATTAGACGATACGATACTTTGCTTAATAGATGATTTTGTCGGTTCTGGAGAGACAATTGAACGTGTAAAAAAATATATTGATGACAATAAATATAGCATTGACAAACTCGTTGTAGTGTCATTGGTATCAATGGCAAGCGGTAAGGAATATGTGAAAAAATTAGACATAGAATTGTTTACAAATATTGTTTGTGAAAAAGGAATTTCTGGTTGTGAAAACGAAGAAGCAAATAGACTAATAATGGAACAAATAGAGCAAACTATTAAGGTGAAATCTATATATCATTTTGGATACTCTCAATCTGAAGGATTAGTTAAAATGATTAGAACTCCTAATAACACATTTCCCATTTACTGGTTAAAGAATAAACAAAATTCCAACGCACCATTTCCAAGGAGCTAAGATTATGAATATTTCCAATGACATTTTAATATTAAAACTTGTTTCTTCCAATGGAAGCATATATTCCTTAACAAAACGAGGATTATCGCATGCTCAGATCGCTATGTTAATACAGGAACTTACCGATAAAGAATTTCTAGTTATGGACGAAGACAAATTGCAAGTTACAGATGCTGGATATGAATATTTGAACGATAATTTAAAACGACTAAATATCAAAGATAAAGAAGCGTGGATTTTGCCACAGGAAAATTATTATAAGACGCCTATTAGTTTTACAGATGTTATATTACCGAAAAAGTTATAGTTCTTTGCTGACTACATCAGAATGTATATGTTAAATATACTGATTGGCGAGTCGCCAATCTTTTAAGAACTGGCTTTCAAGCCCTGCAACGATTTTCTTTTCTTTACTAGGAAGTAAAGAGCCGAAATTCGTTGCAGCTCGCAGTTGGAAACTGCATCGCGCACATAACCATAATTATTTGCTGATAATTATGGTTATGAGAGGAATTATTTAGTGATGTAGTCAGCAAAGAACTATAACTATATAATCAGGGGGTGAACAAATGAAATGGGAAGTACTAAAGGATAAAATTATTAAAGAATGTAATTTTGCAAACAAGAGCGAAGAATATATTTCAAAATATTTGGAATATTGTAAAAAATTATATGATAAAGAACTTCCTATAATCTCTTCACCCAAACATTTTTCGTTACTTGTGGGAATAGAACATGAGTATGTCTGTAAAATGGCATGCTCTCAGAGTTATTTTTATAGAAGTTTTAAAATTAATAAATCAAATGGCAAAAAGAGAGAAATTAAAGAACCTTTGCCAGATCTTAAATATGTACAGAAGTGGATACTCAATAATATTTTAAACAAAGTGGAAGTAAGTGATTATGCAAAAGCATTTGTAAAAAAACGTACTTTGAAGCATAATGCAAAATTTCATAGGAAACAAAATGTTGTTGTAACATTGGATATAAAAGACTTTTTTCCATCTATAACATTGTATGATGTTGCGGATATATTTAAGGAACTAGGATATTTCGAAAATGTTGCTTTTTTTCTGGCAAATTTATGTTGTTATAAAAAACAACTTCCACAAGGTGCTCCGACAAGTCCATATTTATCTAATCTTAGATTTAGAAAAATTGATGATTTAATCAGTTGTTATACAAAAAAACTCAATATTAGATATACTCGATATGCTGATGATATGACTTTTTCGGGGGATTTTAATCCACATCATTTGATTAAAAAAATAAGTGATATTGTGCACAACAATGGATTTAACATTAATAGCAAGAAAACCAGAGTTGCATATAAAAACGCTCGCCAAGAAGTTACTGGAATTGTAGTAAATGCTCATCTGCAGGTTTCAAAGAATAAAAGAAGAGATATAAGACAACAGGTGTATTATATTAATAAATTTGGATTAGAATCACATTTAACACAGATTCAAGAAACAAGATCGAATTATTTAAATCATTTATTGGGACAAATCAATTTTTGTTTGTTTGTAAATCCAAAAGATAAAGAAATGAAACAATACTTTGAACAGATAAAAGAATTAGTACAAAAACAAAATTCAGATGATTAGGCTATAATAAAAACCTGACCTTATCCCTTAACTAAAAGGAGATAAGTCAGGTTTTTTTATTTTTTAAATACAAACAGATATTCATGTGCTATAAGCAAGAAATTATATTTCACACTATTTGTTTTCCAATAACCTGTTGCTTTACAGTTGTGTTGTTCTTTTATAATCAGCTCCTTAAGTTTGAAACCTGCATCCTCAAAAATCCTCATAACATCAAATGACATTGGAATCATATGGCCTTTTTGTCTTGTATCGCCCATAAGAATGGCGCAGAACTTGTCCTTTTTCAAGACACGATAGCTTTCAAATGCAACTTTCTTCATTTCTTCAAGAAAATCTTTTACTTTTAATTGAGATAGGTCGCCATCAATTCCATCGCTATATTTGATAATGTCTGCATATGGAGGATGCGTGCATATTAAATCAATGCTTTCATCAGGGATAAAATCAAGATTTCTCGCATCGCCCTTTTTGATATAGACCTTACCTTTAGCCGGTTCGTAATCAAACGTAGTTTTTTCTCTGCATCTGTCAAGGGCAATATCATTTATATCGACACCAATTATATTTCTATTCAAAAGTTTTGATTCTACCAGAGATGTACCGCCACCGGCAAATTGGTCTAATATCAAATCTCCTTCTTGAGAATATCTCAAAATAATATTTCTTGGTATATATGGCGACCAATTTCCTCGCCATTTCGCATCATGGGTTGCCCAGTCTCCTCGTTTAGGAAATGACCAATGTGTAGTCATTTCCAATTCGAAATCTTCAGGCCCCCATTTAGTTATTTTTTTAGCCATATCAAACTAATCCTTCTTCATAAAGTGCATTCATTAACATATTTCTACCTGACCAATTCCAGTATGTTATATCTTGTTCTATAAAGAGCCATTTGATCGCAAAGAGAATTATAGCAATAGGTCTAAGTTCTCCTTCGTAATCACGAAATTCCATATTTTTTATAGGATACACATCAAAATCGTTATCGTAAAAAATGTTTTGTATTTGTTCAATTATCAATTGATATTCTGCTTTGGTATAATGGTTTTTCACATCCTGCAATGCAAGTATAATATCCCTGTGACTTGGAGTTGTATAACGCATGCTCTTTTTGAAATACATTCCAATGATATGTACGGTAAAATCAAAACCTTTGTTTAATCCTGCTGGCCTATGTAGTTCAATGTTATAATCATCAAATTCTTCGACTATATAATGATATCGCGAACTATCTTCGCCTCGACCATTACCAGGTTCTTCGTCAAGAAAAACATTAATTATTTCTTGTCTAACTGATTTTCTGTCTCTTGATTTTAAGCTATATCTTATTCTTTCCAGTGGCACAATTACATCCCCCTCATTTTAAGCATATCGTAAACAAACTGCTTTTGAAAATAAAAAGCATGATTCTTGTTGGATACATATCTTCCATATGTGTTTGAGTATATTGGATGATAAGGTTTAGAATCCTTGCTCCTTACCTGAATGTGTGTTCCGTTTGATGTATGAATAAATCCGTCTTTTTGTGTTTCAATATGATTTTTGAGTTGTTCGCAAATGCTATAATAGTCTTCTCTCCAAATATCTAAAAGGGAAGAAAATCTTTTATCTGTAAGGTCAATATGTATAGCATCCAAAAACATCCATGTGCGAGGATTGCCCACTTTACAAACCGGTACATAAAGCATATTACTTATTTTTTCATACAGATGTGTTTCTTCAAATTTTTTCTTTTGAAGCAATTCATCAATAACACTAGCTATTTGAGTTATAAATACGGTCTCCAAAGGTTTACCGGTAGAATCACATTTATTGCTCTTTAGTTCGCCATCCTCAAAATCAATATTAAAGCTATCTAGCTTCTTTCCGAGAGCCAATTCAAGCAACTGACCTGTTTTACCTTTGTTCTTGATTATTGTTTCAAAATCATCGTCTGTAAATATCTCTGAAAATGGGATATTGCATAATTTGATTATCTTTTCTTGTGCTTCTTTAAGTTTCATATTTTTCATCCTCCAAAGAGTACACACTGTGGAATCAATTCCACAGTGCTCGATATTTAATTCTATTGTTTAGATTATTTTAGAAGTTTGATATCAGAAGTTCTCTGATTTTGCCTCTGCCTTGACTGTTACTATTTATCATTCGTGTAGCTTCAACTCGTTTGATTCTATGGTTGCTATAGATATTGTCGAAAAATTCATCGTCTTCGTTAGTATTCTTGGGATCGGAGTTGCTGACTACTATCTTAGCACCTTTTTTATTCATATCATCTACGAATTCCGCCAACTCAATTTGTTCTTCGTCTGTGAATAAGCTTTCTGTATATGCTGTGAAACTTGATGTTTCCGTAAGTGGTCTGTATGGTGGATCGAAGTACACGAAGGTGTGCTTGTCTATGAAGTCTGCTGATTCTTTGTAATCTCCGCATACGACTTCAACCTTTTGGAGCTTTTCCGATACTGCTCGTAGATTTCTTTCGTCACATATAAGTGGATTCTTGTATGCCCCCATAGGCACATTGAATAATCCCTTTTTATTCACTCGATACAGGCCATTAAAGCATGTCTTGTTTAGGAATATCATTAAGGCTGCTTTGGTAACATTCTTTGTTTCATCGCCATTTACCTTGATATCGTTAAACTTATCTCGCATACGCATATAATATGTTTTTCTGTTTTCGGTATCAAGTCTTATATATTCTTCTTGATATGTCTCTAATAAGGCGATTAACTCATCTATTCTATGCTTAATGATATGATATGTGTTAATCAATTCTGCGTTTATATCACTTATATAAATTTCTTTGATGTTATACTTACTGAGCACATCGAATAGAACCGCACCGCCACCTACGAAAGGTTCTGCATACTTGGTTATTGTGCTATCGAATGGGTAGTAGTGTTCAATTTCTTTTAGAAGTTGACCTTTTCCGCCAGCCCATTTCAAGAATGGTTTAACACCTTTTTCGTCGGTTTCATTATATCTGGTGCTTCTTGCATCGATGGGTTTCTCTGCATCATCAGGAATAATCCACATATTGCCTACCATTGTTGCATTGGCAATTCTGTTTTCAGAGCAGAGGACAGCAACTCGTCTTTGAGAGATACCCCATCTATCAGCTGCCTCTCTTGCACATATAAATCCCATAATCATACACTCCTTGTGTTTTATAAATAATATTATATTCTAAAACTCGAATAAAAGCAATACCATTTTAGATTTTTCTCTGTTTTGTACAATTCTTTTATATATGATATTTTTTTCTAAATTCCCATTTAACAGCCGTCTATTTTGCGATTAAACTATCGTAGTGGTGTAACTGCCTTACCCAGTATAGTTTGCGGCTCAAACCCCTGTCTCAACCGCCGTATCTGGCACTTAAAATTGATTCTAGAGGCAGGGGTATTGGCGGACATCGGTTGACGGTATATTCGATGTGTTATTCATCGAATATATCGTTTTCATTTTCAAAGCAAGACATAGTAAATCTTGCTCCTAATTTGAATCCTTTGATAAAGGTTTGGCATTCTGTAATTTGTATCATTTCATCGTAAGAAGCTTTGAATTTATCAAATAATTCTTTCTCTTGATCGTTTAAGCTTTCAAGCAACTTTTCTTCATTCTTAGTCAGCATCCTGAATGCCTTGTCAAATCTCCTTTGTCTTTGAAACGGTCGTTCCATCGGATTTATGTTTCCATACCAGAATTCTTCAAGTATATGCATTATTTTTCCTCCTTACTCAAAGAGAGCGAATCAAGTTCCGGTATATCCGAAATTGAGTCGCCCTCTTCATTCATTTTTTTAGCTGTAATCAGTGCGTGTTTGACATAAATCATATTCAGTTGTTCTCGTATCGTTTTGGCATCAATTTTTTGTTCAACCATTTTGAATACTTCTACAAACACAGCACTTTCAATTCCGTATTTGTCGCCGTACATAATTTCTTCTAATGTGTACTTTGCCATCCGTGTCACCTCCTGTGATACAAACAATATCACGAAAGGTAGAGGAAGTCAACGAAGGAATTATCAAATTTTAAAATCCTTTGTATTTTTAGTCTGTATATCCTTCAAACGTTCAACTAAAGCCTCAATTTTCTCAATACTTAAAGTTGAAAACTTGTTTGCGGTTTGCTCCGGAGTTTTTTCTTCGCAGTACATATAGACCAAAATGTCAAGTTCTTCTTCGGAAAACCTATGGTTAATCCTACGCACATATCTATCAATTTGCCTTGAAATATAGAAACCACATCTTGAGGTAGGACAATATATTTTGTTTAAAAGTTTTTCAGCAAGTGATATAGGTGCATAATCATTTTCTGTTTCACCAAAATCAACAATCAACTCGTCATCAACAACACTATCATTCATAGACCTATGCTCCTTTGTTATACAAATGATTTATCTGCGATTTTTTATGATATTTTCCACATATTCCAGAACCGTATTTGCGACTTCTCTTCGATATGGTCTTTCTTCTGAAACAACACCATCGTAAACAAGGGGTAAATTTTCCTTAGCAGCAAGACGATTTAAAATGTTGACCGATGATAAAACAGAATTATGGCACATAGTCCTGCGTCTATCCATTTCTGTAACTTTAGATTGGTATTCTTCTTTATCAACAGATTTGTATGAATAAACCTTTATCCACGTTTCCATATCAAATATAACAGAGTGATATTCCTCAAATGATTTTAAGGAACTACATAAAATGTTAAGAAGTTCTGTATCTTCAGCATACAATGATGAAAGTTTTAAAATTGTTTCTGCATTTATTGTATTCATTGTTCAACACCCAGTGATTACTCGTCTATATCATCAGTCGAAAACACATCTTCTGTATTGGATATTCTCATGTTATGCATTTCTCTCAAAGTTATCACAGACTCTCCCAACATTATTTGACCTTCATCTTCGTAAAAGTAGTTATATTTAATGTCTAGAATATTGCTAATCATTAATGCTATGTCGAGGCGTGTAGCAACATCTGTTTGAACAAAGGACAGACCACTTGTTATACCTAACTTGTTAGCTACATTAATATAACCATTAGGATACCCACCTTGGTTGATGGCATCATCACCGAAACCTAATGAACACACTATCATTTTTATTGCTTGTTCATATGTAATGTTACTTTCTGGTTCAAATGTCGTAGAACTAGTGCCATTAACGATTCCAAGTTTTTTAGACACATAAATATAATCCTTTGCCCAATGAGAATTGGATACGTCTACAAAATCTTCGTAAATTTCATATTCAGTATAATTATATCCAGTTGCACAAATTATCATTTTTGCAAATTCTGCTCTTGTTATGTTTTCTTGTGGTTTAAATGTACCATCGTCATATCCGTTTATTATGCCATAATTGACTAATTCGCTAATTAATTCTGAATGAGATTTATTCTCAATATCTGAAAAAGCGAAACAAGTACTTGTTAAAATAGAAAGGCAACATAAAAGTGCTATAATTTTTTTCATACTCTAAAAACCTCCATATAATATTAAAAAACTACTACTTGTTTATTTGAACTGTGTATAGTAAAGTTGCTTAAAGACTTAAACTTGCCATCCCAAGGGTCTACAACAGTAAAATCCGATGTTTTATTTCCGTTGCCCGTATATGTAATAACTAGAACATAATGTCCACCATAAGATGAATTTACACGAATAACACAAGGCTTACCTTTGTCGATTTCCGATTTGACAGCGGCGAGAACTTGATTATTATTACTCTTGGTAGTTCTATTTCCGCCAGCTCTCGTCCAGTGTGTTGTAGCATCTGATGCACTTTTCCAATACTCGCTTGGCTGATGAATCTTTCCGCTAAGATAAGAATGTGCATACGCAGTAGCATAACATCCACACATCCAATCCCAGTTGCTATAAGCTTTTTTTGTTTGCCAGCCTACATTGTTTACAATGGATTGATACTTAGCTTTTATGTTAGAAGATGTCGTTGTATTTGTATTTTCTTGAATTGATGGTGTAACAACATACCATTTTTGATAATCTGCGTTTGCATCTTTTTTTAGTTCGAGCTGACTTCCGTTTGTTTTTGCTCCAGAGATACTCACAGGTGATATTACATATCCCGGACTTGACACTAATTCAAATGTATATTTCCCACCGCCACAGTCATTTATAAAGAATAACTGAGCTTCGGGATCATTTGATGTCCAGATATCTATTTTGTCGCCATCGTTAATAGCAGCAGTCATACTGTTTCCGCGATTGACATCAATAACCCTGCCATTTTTAGAAGCATTATATTTTAACAGATATTTGCCTTCACCTTGATGTGAAATATATATCTTTTGGTCATTGGAATTATCATTCTGCCACATAGTAACCTTGGTGCCATTTGCATCTTTACCAGCATAAATGTTCATCATATAGCCACTTGATACATTTTTAATGTTGTATAACCCATCTTTTACAGTCGCTGTTCTTGCAATTAGATTTTCCAAATTACATACTGAACATATATTATTAACAAACTTATGGTCTTCGTGGACAAGGTCAAGCTTGTTTTCTTTTATGTAAGTAAAGCAATCGGTACACCATACGTGATAATAACTCGCTATTGTATGCTGGTTATCATCTTTAATACTGATAGTTGTTTTCATATCATCAGATGAATGTTTTGCAGTATTTTTATGTTTGCATATTGATGCCTCGGAACCCGGAACAACATAACTGCATTTTTCACATTCATCATCTTTTAATGAATGTTTTTCATCATAAGTCTTCTTTTGAGACTTTTTAAGAGTTTCGCTACAATCAGCACAAAGCACATCATAGATTTCTTCAACAGTATGATATATATCGTCTTTTTGTGATATCGTGGAAGACTGCCAGCTTTCCTTTGTGTTTGAATGATTGCACTTTTCCTCAACTACCGGAGCTTCATATCCACAGCTTTTGCACTTGTTTTTAACGATAGTATGCTTTTCTGTTTTTGTTTCTTTTACATTAGAATCAATAGTTTTTCCACAATCATTACAAACTTTATCGTATGTTTTGATTACTGTATGCACATCATTGTTCTTTTGTTCTGTTGCAGATTTTTCGTTTTTGTTAGAAATATTTTTATGTGTACATGGTTCAGTAACCTGTGTGCCATTTTTCAAAATCTTCCAATGCTGATTGCTTGAACCGGTATATCTTTCGAGTGTTACATTGCCATTGTTCTTATTAGGGCTATTAGCCTGCAAAACATGCCCTGAAAGAGCAGCCAGCTCTATTTTATATAAATTGTTACCAACATGAGTTATATAAAATTCCTGTGCAGGAGCATCATTTGTTCTCCACAAGTCAACATTTAATCCTGCTCTTAATGGATTATCGTAACTATTTCCTCTGTTAACATCGATAACCCTTGAAGAAGAGCATGCAGGATGTAATTTGTATTTGCCACCTCCACAAGCACTAATTGTATAGTTTTGTTCGGGGCTACCATCTCTTTCCCATACACATACATTCGTGCCGTCTGCATCTTTTCCAGCATAAACATTTAAGTATCTTCCGCCATCAGCACATACAAAGTTGTATCCGCCGCCGCTAAAATCAGCTGCCTGCACGATTGTTACCATAGATAACATTATAGTGAAAACTAAAATCGTAATGATTAATCTTTTCATTTTTAAAATTCCTCCTAACTATTTTGTTTTATCTGTGTATGGAAATTGTATTTTCAGTGTCGCCCTCAATCCAATCAACTATGAAACCTAACCCCTCTGCAGCAAAACGTATAGGGATGTATGTTCTTCCAATACTATCATCTATATAGGAAAATGTATCCATTCTATGTTCTGTTCCGTTGATATAGTATTTATTAGAACCAATAGGAAACTCGATGGTTATTCCATTATATTCTCCTATTGCAATTTTGTTTGTATTATCCCAAAGAACAGTCGCCCCTAATTGTTCTAAACACTCTCTAAATGGATAAAAAGTTCTATTATCGCGTTCTTGTATTTTTGCTGATAATTGAACTTCTTTGCTGTTCAAATAAATTTTAGTTGTTTTCTGACCAAATACTGTTAAAAATGGATTGCTATAGTATCCATGTTCCCATTGCGAGTTACTTAATGTACTTGTATTAGATGCATATAGGTCTCCGTTGTTTGTAATAAAAAATGCACCTTTCCGATATGGATTATCCGTTATTATTACTTTTTTTACATTTGACAGAAAAAATTTGTTATTACAATACAAATCACCAAATGCACTCATGGAAAGATTTTTTGCATCGCCTTCAAATCTTTTGGCATTATAGTCAATTTCAAATTTATCACTATAACCGATTTTTTTAACATCAAAATATTCGACCTGATTCGGTAGTTGGATTCCAGTTTCAACACGTTCAGGAACATCAAGAATATAGTTTGATGTGTTCTTATAAAGATATAAATCGCCATTATTTCTTAGAATATACCTATCGTTTGCGAATACAACATTTGTCATGATTTTGTTAGCAATATATTCTTTATCGCTCGAATTATATTCTAAAGAGAACAATATATTATCGGTGGATATTGCCATAAGAGAATACTTTGATGTCACAGGACAATGTTTGACATTATTCATAATCGTTGTCGTTTCGTCACGGTAAGTATCATATTTTTTTAATATAGCATCATTTGTGATGTATAAACATTCATAAGATTCATCAGTTTCAAATATTTGTGTTGCATTTAACTTTAGTGTTTTCTCATATTCATATGTGTTTTCCATTCCATCAGACAAGTACAAATCGATATTGATTTGTACGATATCTACATTTCCGTTGTTATGCAAAACCTGTATCCTTTTTGCACTGTTAAGTATATCACGCATTAATACAACATCTTTTACATCTGTATTGACTTTTATAGGAGTTTGTGTATCTAAAGAATCTCCCATATAAAGTGTCCCATTTTCCATTAATACTAAAAAACAGTTGTTTCCATCAACAAAAATAACATCTTTTACAGGACTTGTTGCTGCATGTGCAACTGTTATCATAGATAACATCATAACAAAAGTTAAAATTACGCTTATAATTTTTTTCATTAATATCACCTTTCTTTAATTTAATGCTCTTCAATCGTTATATTAGGTAAGTAAAAACCAAATTTCATTGCTATTCCAAGGACTAAATAAATCGGTCCCCCAAACATAATTAATCCAAGCATAAGCCATCTTACAGTATCTATATGCCAGTGAGTACCGCATGAAATCATATCACATACTCCAAAAATTTTCTTTCGAGTAAAGTAGGTATCCAATTCAAAAGAACCGATATCACCTTTTCTATAAATCTTTGTATTAAAGGGTTTTGACAACCAATACAAATAGTTAAATTTATATGCTATAGATAAAAATGATTCTCTGCTTATATCATCTTTAGCAAGACGTTTGGATAGCTTGTAAAAATCAAGTTCAGATGAACCTTTTCGACCTCTTTTTACACCTAAATCAACAATTTCCTTTCTTAGTTCTTTCGGAGAGTTAAATACAACATATTTATTAATTTCTTCTACAGTTACCTGATATTCTGCTAGATACTCGTCATAGTATGCGTCTAAGCCAATCATATTCAAACGAGGTTTTATAACAGCCCAATTTGCATAGTTGTCGGTTGAGGAAACACTTGTACTGGAATACCAACCGTAATCGTATGTATATGCATGATATGTAGTTCCTGTATATGCAGAATCTTGTGCTGCTGAATATGATAAAAGAATGTTTAAGCAAAAAGCCTTAATTTTAAGTAAATTGATTTTGAGTTTTTTCATATCAGCATTAGGAATGTTATACTTGATTTCATAACAATCATTATCTACAATATCATTCATATTCTTATGTAGATATGTAAATAACTCATGAATATGTTTTACAATCAACGAGTTGCCGTAGCAGACGGCAAGTTCTGAGAAGTAGTATATTGAAAGCTCTCTCAAAAATAATTTTTTAATATTCAACAATGAATGTAATGCTTTGATATATTCATCTTTGTAGTCTGAATCTTTTGATAAATCTTTCAATTTGAATAATAATGTAAAATATTCACTGGCATCAATAAAATCAAGAGGAAATAAAAGGTATTCTCTGGTTATTTTTCTCATAACAACTATATCGTTTGGAACCCCTTCATTTATAGCTCTTTCATAGAATGCCTGAGCAAGCTTTTCTTCTCCATTAATATATTTTTGTTTTGCTGTTTCTAAAAGCGATAAATTCATTTGCTTTCCTCCTTACAAAATATTTATTATAAAAGTAAATTTGCAACACCTTTGTTAATGAAAGTCTATAATTACAAACTACCAAACCGTCTCTGTTTGTTTGCATAATATTCAATAGCCTTGTCAAATTCATTTTCATCAAAATCAGGCCATAGAACATCTGTAAAATACAATTCGGAATACGCAATCTGCCACAGCATAAAATTTGAAAGGCGAATTTCTCCTCCTGTTCTTATGACTAAATCAGGAAATGGGGTATCAGCGATATCAAGATTATCTATTAAATCTTTTTCTGTAAATACGCTAGTACCTTGATGAGATTTTAGCCAAGCGTTTGTTGCTCGTATAATTTCATCTCTGCCACCATAGTTGATTGCAATGCATACAGTCAGTTTTGAGTTGTTAGCTGTTTTGTCCTCTGCAAATTTAATAGCCTTACATAATTCTTCACTTAATATTGTTCTATCGCCAATAACACGAATTTTATAATCATTTTCCAAAGCCATACTAGAGCATGATTCAAAAAAACCTTGTAATATTTTCATAATGGCATCAACTTCATTTTGAGGTCTTTTCCAATTTTCTGTTGAGAATGCAAATACGGTAAGATATTTAATTCCTTTTTCTGATGCTAGTTTGCATGTGTTTCTAAAAACCTCTTCGCCTTTTTGATGACCTTGAACTCTATGTAAGCCTTTGTTTTCTGCCCACCTGCCATTGCCATCCATTACAATTGCAATATGCTCAGGCAGATTTGCTTTTTCTCTCATCAGAACTCAACTCCTTTACTGCCAAAACCGGACAAATCAACAAGCATATTAATAACTGAAATATCAATTTTATTCTGTCTGTGATTGTGGTTTTTATATTTTCATTTTTCTTTGTAATAACATAAATCCCAGAATATACACATATATAGGTTGCCGTTATGTCGAGGAGTAAACTGTAAAAGGAGCTATACTTTATGTAATTGCCAATAATAGCTAACCAAACAATTAATGTTATACCATATAAGATTAACAAAACCTTACTCATTGCCTTTATAGGAAAACTAAAATTATATGCGATCTGTAATTTTTTATCTATAATCCTATTCAATAACAATTTTGAAATTAATAACGATAAATAACTTTTAAGAAAGCCACCGATTGCCATTACAATAGGAATTGCAAACACATTGATGTCATAATAAATTTTGCCGTTGAAATGTTTGTACTGTTCTTGCAACATTTTTATACTTACATTTATTCCATTTATATTTATTTCAACAAAATTGATCCCAGTAACAATATAATTTATAAAAATCTCATACAAATTTAAGAAAATGCTGATTATAGTAATAAATACTAAAATAAATTTGCATTGTTTTTTTAATAAAAATCCCATAATAATTCCAAATATTAAGTTGGGGATAATAAATGAAACTGCTAATACCGGTTCGAATAACATCAAAGAAAGCAATATGCCTGATATCACGACTCCGATATAACCTCTTATGTTAGAGCAATATGTATATATCACTATGGGGATAGGCGTTAATGCGCCCATTATACTTTGTATTCCTCGATTGTTAGCAGGGAATATGAAGTGTATAATCAAAAATACCGCTAACATAATAGCGGCAAATGTTAAATCTCGCAGTCTATTATTTTTCTTCATAATGTAATACCTTTTTAGCCATAGCCAATAGCAACTTGCCATTGACTATGGCTATTTTAGTTAACAACATTCTCCGGAAGCACATCCAGTACAACATATACAAGAATCACATAAAGCATCACAACAAGACTCAACAACGATTTCACTTTCGTTTTCGTTTGAATTGTTTGTTTGATTTTCGTACATATCAAGTAATTTTTCAGACTTACTCATACTTTCACCTCTTTTTGTTAGATATATATTTAAACTGCGTAAAACAGCAATTTAAAACAATATTAAATTTTGCTTTTTAAATTATTAAGCAATATCCTGTCAGGACTTTTATTGTATAAGCCATTCGCTAAAATGTTAAGTACACAGCACAAAACAGCACAGATAGTAATTGCATCCTTCAAATATAGATGAATTAACAGATTGAAAACTAAAAATACAATATTACTATATACTCCACCCATTAAAACGAATTGCTTTTTCCATAAAGGCATTCTATCTTTTATAATTAAACTGCATTTCCCTGATAACAAACCATTATCTTCGAGTGATATATTGAATGGTTTGAAATTAAATTTAAAAATTCCCATTTTAATCCATGATATACGACACGAGAAAATGATTGCAAAAAACATATGTCCACATTCATGAATTAGATTTGTGATTATTGCTAACATTGGAAATGACAATATCATACTGAAAAGGCTATATGAGGCTTTGTAATTAATTTCAATATAAATACTGCTACAAAACATTATCAAAAACAGAATATAGAGTATAATCTTCACTAATATTAACTTTTTCATCATCTCAAATTTTTGATAAAACTTTATATAATGCTGTTATAAACCATTTTGAATATTTGTCAGGATGTTTTTTTATATCGTATGTCAATTCTTCAATCGTCACCCAATGTATCTCACTAACTTCATCGTAATTAAATGGAATGTTTTTAGAACTGTCATAATGTCCTAAAAATATATGATCAAGTTCATATTCCGCCAGACCGTTTTCAAATTCTGCGAAATATACAAAACTATCTACAAAATTCAGCTTGCAAGTTATCCCTAATTCTTCATTGAGACGAACAGCAGCTTCTGATTTTATATCGTTGCTTATGGGGTGGCTACAACATGCGTTGGTTAATAAGCCGGATGAATGATATTTATTATCTGCTCTCTTTTGAATAAGCATTTTACCTTTGTCATCAATTATAAAAATAGAAAAAGCTCGATGTAACACCTTTTGTTGGTGGGCAGCAAGTTTATCGACAAGTCCAATGGGAGTATCATCAAAGGTTACTTCTAATACTTTTTTGTTCACATTACCACTCCTCATTTGGATATAGATTCCTTTGTTACTAACACCGCAGGATTATAAGAAATAACCTCTTTTACGATATTTGCCAAAACAGGATTAAAATCACCAAGGCTTGTATTAGTGGTTATTATATCCTGTATGGTACTAGAAATATATTCGTCAAGTTCTTTTACAATTTCGTAATAGGCTTTTGACGTTCCATATGTATTTACACAAGCACAGCAACCACCTTGACAAAAATTAAAGTGTGAACAATCTGCCATACAACTTTTTCTTCTTTCTATCATGTTTTCCACTAATTTCGTAAAAACTTCACTCTGAAAGATTTCTGAAACTGATGAGAAATTTTTAAAATTGCCCAACTCATATTCACTATTTTGAGATTGTGCGCACAAATAAATTCTGCCGTATGAATCGATGTTTAAGGTTCTGCCTAGACAAGAACTGTTAATACATTCTTTTTCTACAGCAACTTTATAGATGTTACGAATGTGATCAATAAACGGCTTTAAAAAGATACCATCTTTATCTTTTAACCAATAATCAAATAACTCTTTTAGTTTAAGTAAATATTTCTCAGTTTCTTTTTCGGTGAACTGTTGTGAATAAATAAAATTCTGTTTAAACCTTAAATTAGAGCAAAACTTTTTTGCTAAATTATATATTTTTGTTAAATCAGCATTGCATGTATCAATTACAGAAATCACATCTACTTTATAATTTGTTTCTGCGTTTGATAATGCATCTGATAATAACATATCATTATCGAACTCTGTTTCTAATGTGATTTTATTTTTTTTGCAGAAATTTTTCAGCCTTTTATCAGGGAGTCTATTAATTATACGCAGCGTGTTATGTATTGTGACGCCTTTTGCTCTTGTAATTCTTTTTTGATAAAGATTTACCCTCTTAAAAAAAGGTATTCTGTTATATTCCGAACTGCAAATCCACACAAAATTTATGTATTGATATTCTGCTGAAACAATACTGATAATGTACTGCAATAAGGCATCATCAATAATATAATCTTTGCAGGGATGTTCAATGTTTTCAGAAATTGAAATACTGATACTTTTCATACTCATAATTTATATACAACAAATTGCTGACAGACCATCACATGCTTGATCGCAACCTGCGGAACCTGCATCCCATCCCGGACCAATGGAACAACAACTTGTGCAAAAACTACAAGTACCACAAAACATATCCTTTAATCCGCAAAGCCATATACCAAGTTTTCCTGTAAAGCAAGCAATAACACCAATTATTGCAATGATGCAACCGAAACAACTGCAACAATTGCCGCCAGTATCTTCGCCGCCTCTGCCAAACATGCTTCCAATCCATGCTCCAACCCAAAAGTCATCTGAGCTAAGCAGTATATTAGAGTCCCTTGTCTGCCCATAATATTCACTTAAAATAGTGCTTGAATTTGTCATAAATCCTCCTAATCATAATTTATATGCAACAAATTGTGCAGCAACCTTCTTCAAACGTATCGCAATTACAACTGCACAAACCACAAAGTAAATCCCAAAGTCCGCCAAGGAATACACCGAATTTTCCGCCGAAGCACGCCAAACAGCCTATACAGCCTATTATAAGGCATAAACAACTCGGACAGCCATCACAACCATCATCAAAACTGCCACTTCCGCCCAATCTACTTCCTAACCATGCACCCAGCCAAAAATCATCAGAACTGAGTAACACATTAGCTCCTTTTGTTTGTCTATAATATTCATTTAACATAGTATTTGAAACAGGCATATTTTCCTCCTAGTATATTACTTCGAAAAAATATGTCCGACTTTTTGAGGCATTACTCTATGTATCATTTCATCAAGAAATATTCTTTCATTTTCATTTAAATTCATCTCTTTAAGAGCACAATTCATTTGTTCAACAATCTTAAAATAAAATTCAGCAATTTCT
>JAZNWH010000020.1:0-31550 GCA_045593265.1 Clostridia bacterium
TTGACGAAACCTTGCTTCTGATGTTAAAATACTCATAGGGAAATGTCTCCTTTTTGATACATGTTTTTTTGGACATTAACATTATATCATATTTGGAGTTCAATTTCCTTTTTATTTGACACCCATCAATTGTATCACAACATTTTGAAATTTTTTAATTAATATTTTTGTTTTGAGGTTTACATTGATTTTATATTTAATTTAAATGCGATTTTAAAGCTGTATCTTGAGAATTCAGAATTTTGTAAGATAAGTGCGTATTTAACAAACTTGCTCTTGTTATACATTTATAACCATATTTTTCACGAAGCAAATCGATAGAAACATCGGAGGCTTTTGATTTTTCAGAAATATCGTTTTCAAAAAAACAACATTGATTGTTTTGCGTGTTTTGAAGTTCAGATAACGTAACAGTAATCGCTCGTATCGGAATGTTATTCCACATTTCATTTAATATTTTTTTTGAATAATAAAATATTTCTTTTGTTGACGAAACAGGAGAGAGAAGTGCTTTTTGATGAGAATATAATTTAAAGCTACTGTCTTTTAAAGAAACAGATATTACCGAAGCAGAAAGTTTTTGTTTTCTCAGCCGTTCTCCGATTTTTTCAGAAATACCTAAAAGAACAGTAGAAGCAGATTTTACATCTGTTACATTTTTGTTTAAAGTAGTTCCGTTTCCTAAACTTTTTGGAGGTGGTTCTTCTGATTTTACAGTTGATATATCAATTCCGTTAGCATAATACCATACTAAATTTCCGTGTTCTTTTAAATATGAATATAAATATCTTCTATCGCATCTTGCTATATCTCCGATAGTACACATACCTATACTTTTCAACTTTTCTTTTGTTTTTTTTCCGACCATAAACAAATCAGATACAGGCAGATGCCACATCTTCGACTGAATTTCATCAGGATATAATGTGTGTACTTTATCCGGTTTTTCAAAATCTGATGCCATTTTTGCTAAAAGTTTATTTGTTGAAATTCCTATGTTTACAGTAACACCCATCTCTTTTTTTATAGCATCTTTTATAAGATTTGCTGCATTTAGAGGAGTGCCAAAATGATAGCTCATATTGGTGTAATCCAAAAATAATTCATCAACTGAAAATTGCTGAACATCAGGTGAAAAGCGTTTGCATATTTCCAACATTTTTTTTGAACATTCATTATATAAATTAAAATCAGGATGTACAATTTTTATTTCAGGACATTTTTCTCTTGCTTTATATAAAGGTTCACCTGTTTGTACACCATACTTTTTTGCAGGGATAGATTTTGCCAAAACAATCCCTGTTCTTGAATGTTCTTTACCACCTATAACTGCCGGAATGTTCCTTAAATCAGGGTATAATCCGTATTTAACTCTTTTTGCTGCTGTCCATGATAAAAATGCTGAATTTACATCAATATGAAAAATTGTACGCTCCATGATATCACCTCATATTTATATTATAACCGAACATTTGTTCGATGTAAAGAAAAAATTAAAAATATTATTAAAAATATCGATTTTATATGTTGAAACTTGTGAGAAAATATGTTAAAATATAATGAACATGTTAGTGAGGTGGAATTTTGTTTAATACCTTAAAAAAAGATTTACAGACAATACTCGAACGTGATCCGGCTGCAAGAAATGTGTGGGAAGTATTTTTTATGTATCCGGGATTTAAGGCTATTATGAACCACAGAATAGCACATTGGTTTTACCAAAAGGGTCATAAGTTTATTGCAACAGTAATATCTAATAAAGTTAGACGTAAATATGGTATAGAAATCCATCCGGCAGCACAAATAGGGAATGGTGTATTTATCGACCATGGAATGGGTGTTGTTATAGGCGAAACTGCCATTGTTGGTGATAATTGTACAATTTATCAGGGGGTTACTCTTGGCGGTACAGGAAAACACAAGGGGAAAAGACATCCTACTATCGGAAACAATGTTCTGATAGGATGTGGTGCTAAAGTTTTAGGTCCGTTTACTGTAGGAGATAATAGCAAAATTGCTGCTAATGCTGTAGTTTTACAGGAAGTTCCTGCCAATTGCACATGTGTTGGTATACCTGCAAGAATAGTAAAACGAGATAATATAAAAGTAATGACGAACTTTGATCATATACATATGCCTGACCCTGTTGCTCAGGAACTTTGTAAGTTATCTCACAGGATAGATGTTTTAGAAAAAACTGCAACTGATTCGGAGGAGAATTGATGAAACTTTTTAATACATTAACAAGAAAAAAAGAAGAATTCGTACCAGTAGAATCTGGGAAAGTAAGTATGTATGTTTGCGGACCTACAGTTTACAATTATATCCACATAGGTAATGCAAGACCGATGATTGTATTTGATACTGTTCGCAGATATTTTGAATACAAAGGTTACGATGTTAACTATGTTTCAAATTTCACGGATGTAGACGATAAAATTATCAAAAAAGCTAATGAAGAAAATGTGGACTCTTCAGTAATTTCCGAAAGATTTATTGCTGAATGTCAAAAAGATATGAAAGCAATGAATGTAAAAGATGCCACTACTCATCCAAAAGCTACAGAAGAAATTGATGGTATGATAGAAATGATACAAACTCTTATTGATAAAGGGTTTGCTTACAATTCCAATGGCACTGTATACTTCAGGACAAGAGCTTTTTCTGATTATGGCAAACTTTCCAAGAAAAACATAGATGAACTGCAGGCAGGTCATCGTGAAATTCAGGTTACAGGCGAAGATGGTAAAGAAGATTATTTTGATTTCGTATTGTGGAAACCTAAAAAAGAAGGAGAACCTTCGTGGCCATCTCCGTGGAGCGATGGCAGACCTGGATGGCATATTGAATGTTCGGTTATGTCTAAAAAATATCTTGGTGAACAAATTGATATTCATGCAGGTGGGGAAGACTTGATTTTCCCTCATCATGAAAATGAAATTGCTCAGAGCGAAGCTGCTAACGGTAAACCATTTGCAAAATACTGGCTCCATAATGGTTTTCTCAATATAAATAATGTTAAAATGAGTAAATCTTTAGGAAATTTCTTTACTGTACGAGAAATATCTGAACAGTATGATTTACAAGTTCTCAGATTCTTTATGTTGAGTGCACATTACAGAAGTCCCTTAAATTTCAGTGCAGAATTAATGGCAGCATCACAAAACGGCTTAGAAAGAATTTTGACTGCCGTTGAGAGATTAAAAGAAATTAAAGGTATTGATGGAACGGAAACTAAATCTGATGAAATTTCATCTTATGTTGAAAAATTCGAAAGCGCTATGGAAGACGATTTCAATACAGCTGATGCAGTTTCAGCCATCTTTGAACTTGTTAAATTTGCAAATGTAAATATAAATGAAAACTCGTCTGCATCCGATGTTGAAAAAACATTAAAGACCATACAGACTTTATGTGATGTTTTAGGAATAATAACAGATAAAGTTGAAGAAGATATCGATTCTGAAATAGAAGCATTGATTGAAGAAAGACAAACTGCAAGAAAAAATAAAGATTTTGCACTTGCTGATAAAATTCGTGATGAACTGAAAAGTAAAGGAATTATACTTGAAGATACGCCTCAGGGGGTAAAATGGAAGAGAATTTAGTTACAAAAGGTGATACTTTCTCGCCTCTTGCACTTGCATTCTTGGGAGATGCTGTTTTTGAGCTTTATATAAGGGAACATATATTGTCAAAAGCTAACACTTCCGTTGATAATTTGCATAAAAAAACTGTAAAGTTTGTAAAAGCATCGGCTCAATGTGAAGCTTATGATAGGATAGAACCCTTTCTTACTGAAAAAGAAATGAGGGTGTTCAAAAGAGGAAGAAATGCCAAAAGTAATACTAAGGCTAAAAATGCTGCACTTTCAGAGTATAAGAAAGCAACGGGATTTGAAGCACTTTTAGGGTATTTATATATCAATGGAAATCTTTCAAGATTAGAAGAACTGCTGGAGCTTTCTGCAAATTTTGAATGATATAAAGTCTGTGATTATTTTTGATTAAAATAAATTAAAGGAGCATGACATGAATACTAAAGAAATCAACAAACTTAATCTTATGGCTTATAAAGTCAGAAGAAACGTAATTGAAGCGGTTTATAATGCTGCGTCCGGACATCCTGGAGGTTCGCTATCAATCGCTGAAATTTTATCAGTACTGTATTTTAAAGAAATGAATATAAATCCTGATAACCCTTCAGATCCGGACAGAGACCGACTTGTTCTTTCAAAAGGACATTGTTCGCCTGCGCTTTATGGTGTACTTGCTGAAAGAGGATTTTTCCCTGTTGAAGATTTAAAAACATTTAGAAAAATTGACAGCTATTTACAGGGACATCCTGATATGAAAGGTATCCCGGGGGTTGATATGTCAACCGGTTCTTTAGGACAGGGAGTAAGTGCAGCCAATGGTATGGCACTTGCTGCTAAAATAGATAAGAAAAGCTATCGTGTTTACAGCATTTTGGGTGATGGCGAAATAGAAGAAGGTCAAGTTTGGGAAGCTGCTATGTTTGCTTCACATCATAAACTTGATAATCATACAGTATTTGTTGATTTTAATGGTTTACAGATAGATGGACCGATTTCAAAAGTTATGTCTTCGGAACCTATAGATAAAAAATTTGAAGCATTCGGTTTTAATGTTATATGTATAGATGCTCATGATGTAGAAGCTATTGTTAATGCAATTGAATGTGCAAAAGAGTGTAAAGATAAACCTACAGCAATAATATGCAAATCAACTAAAGGAAAAGGCGTTTCTTACATGGAGAATCAAGTATCATGGCATGGCTCAGCACCCAAAAAAGAGCAGTATGATATAGCTGTTGAAGAGCTTGAAAGAAAAATAGCAGAATTGGAGGTTCTTGTTAATGAGTGATATTAAAATTGCAACAAGAGAATCATATGGTAAGGCTCTTGCAGAACTCGGTGAAAAATATGATTTTGTTGTTATGGATGCTGATTTAAGTGAAGCAACAAAAACTAAGATTTTTGCAGATAAATATCCCGAAAGGTTTTTTGATACAGGTATCGCAGAGGGTAACATGATGGCAACAGCTGCAGGTATTGCTTCTTGTGGTAAGACTGTTTTTGCAAGTTCTTTTGCTATGTTTGCAGCCGGACGTGCTTTTGAGCAGATAAGAAATTCTATTTGTTATCCTAACTTAAATGTAAAAATAGGCGCAACTCATGGTGGAATTTCTGTAGGAGAGGACGGAGCAACTCATCAATGTCTTGAAGATTTAGGTATTATGAGAACTATTCCTAATATGGTTGTTATTAATCCTTGTGATGACGTTGAAGCTAAAGCGGCTGTTGAAGCAGCAATAAATCATTATGGTCCTGTATATTTGAGATTTTGCAGATTGGCAACACCTGTTATTTATGATAAATCTACATATAATTTTGAAATTGGAAAAGGTATAGTTCTTAAAGACGGAACAGATGTTACTATTGTTGCAAATGGATTAATGGTTAATGAAGCGTTGAAAGCTGCTGAGAAACTTGAAAATGATGGAATTTGCGCAGCAGTTATAGATATGCATACAATTAAACCTATTGATAAAGATTTATTGGTTGAATATGCAACAAAGACAGGGGCTATAGTTACTGCTGAAGAGCATAACATTTATGGTGGACTTGGTAGCGCAGTAGCAGAAGTATTGTCTGAAACTGTTCCGGTTCCGGTACTGAGAGTTGGTACAAAGGACAAGTTTGGTAAATCGGGCACACCTGCAGCTTTATTTGAAGAATATGGATTAACTGCAGATGAAATATATAAAAAAGCCAAAGAATCAATTAAAATAAAGAAATAGGAGGAATTAATTATGGCAGAAAACAGATTAATTGGGGGATACCCTGTAATTGGTATCAGACCAACAATTGATGGTCGTAGAGGACCTCTTAAGGTAAGAGAATCATTAGAAGTTCAGACAATGAATATGGCTAAATCAGCTGCTAAATTGTTCACAGAAAACCTTAAGTATTCAAACGGAGAACCTGTTAAGGTTGTAATTGCCGACACAACTATCGGTAGAGTTGCAGAAGCTGCTGCTTGTGCAGAAAAATTCAAAAAAGAGGGTGTTGACATCACTCTTACCGTTACACCTTGCTGGTGCTATGGTTCAGAAACAATGGATATGGATAAAGACACTATTAAGGCAGTTTGGGGCTTTAATGGAACAGAAAGACCAGGTGCAGTTTACCTTGCAGCAGTTCTTGCTTCACATGCTCAGAAAGGTCTTCCTGCCTTTGGTATCTATGGTCATGACGTTCAGGATATTGATGATACATCAATTCCTGCTGATGTTGAGGAAAAGCTTTTAAGATTTGGTCGTGCTGCTGTAGCAGTTGCTTCAATGAGAGGTAAATCTTATTTGCAGATTGGTTCAATTTGTATGGGTATCGGTGGTTCAATTATTGACTCACACTTTATTGAAGATTACCTTGGAATGAGAGTAGAATCAGTTGATGAGGTAGAAATCATCAGAAGAATGACTGAAGGCATCTATGATGCAAAAGAAGTTGAAAAAGCTTCTAAGTGGATTAAAGAAAACTGCATAGAAGGTTTTGATAAAAATCCTGAAAATATGCAGCTTACAAGAGAAAAGAAAGATGAACAGTGGGAATTTGTTGCTAAAATGTACTGCATTATTAAGGATCTTATGAATGGCAATAAAAATCTTCCTGAAGGCTGTGAAGAAGAAAGAGTTGGTCATAATGCCATTGCAGCAGGTTTCCAGGGACAGAGACAGTGGACGGACTTCTATCCAAACTGTGATTTCCCAGAAGCTATGCTTAATACATCATTTGATCATAACGGTGCAAGAGAACCTTATATTTTAGCAACTGAAAATGACGTTCTTAATGGTCTTGGTATGTTGTTTATGAAACTTCTTACAAACAGAGCACAGATTTTTGCCGATGTACGTACATACTGGAGTGGAGACGCTGTTAAGAGAGTTACAGGCTATGAAATTCAGGGCAAAGCTAAAGAAGCTGATGGTTTTATTCATCTTATTAATTCAGGTGCTGCCTGCCTTGATGCTAACGGTGAAGCAAAAGATGCTAACGGAAATGGTGTAATTAAGCCTTGGTATGAAGTAACAGAAGAAGACCAGAAGAATATAATGAAAGCTACAACATGGAATCCTGCTGACCTTGGATATTTTAGAGGTGGCGGTTATTCATCAAGATTTTTAACAAGAGCAGAAATGCCTGCTACAATGATAAGATTAAATCTTGTAAAAGGACTTGGTCCTGTTCTTCAGATTGCTGAAGGTTGGACTGTAGATCTTCCTGAAGATGTTTCTGATACACTTTGGAAGAGAACTGACTATACATGGCCATGCACTTGGTTTGCTCCAAGATGTACAGGCGAAGGTGCGTTTAAAACAGCATACGATGTAATGAATAACTGGGGTGCAAATCATGGCGCTATCAGTTATGGACATATTGGTGCTGATCTTATTACACTTTGTTCAATGCTTAGAATTCCTGTATGTATGCATAACGTACCTGAAGAAAAAATCTTCAGACCTGCTGCTTGGAATGCTTTTGGTATGGATAAAGAAGGCGCTGATTACAGAGCTTGTGAAAATTACGGACCAATGTATGGAAAATGCAGTAAGTAATTAACCAAAACGGGAGCCACTTATGTGGCTTCCGTGAAATTTATGAGGTGGCAAAATGAAAAAAATGTTATCATTTGACTTTGGCGCATCAAGCGGCAGAGCAATACTTGGTACAATAGATAATGGTGTACTAAAAACTGAAGAAATGCACCGTTTCAGCAATGATCCTGTTGAAATTAATGGTACGTTCACATGGGATATTTTAAGATTGTTTTTTGAAATTAAGCAGGGTATTTTAAAATGCGTAAATGCAGGACATAAAGACATTGATTCTATTGGTATTGACACTTGGGGTGTTGATGTTGGTTTTCTTGATAAAAAAGGCAGATTAATCGGAAATCCATTACACTATCGTGATACTATTACAGAAGGTATTCAGGAAAAAGCGTTCAAAGTAATGGAAGCTAAAAAACTTTATGAGCGCACCGGTATTCAATTTATGGATTTCAATACACTTTTCCAGCTTCACGCCATGAAACTCGATGAGTATGTTCCGTATCTCAATGCTGATAAGATGTTGTTTACTCCTGACTTACTTAATTATTTTCTTACAGGTGAGAAAACTACAGAATATTCTATTGCAAGTACAAGTCAGTTACTTGATGCAGAAAAACGCGATTGGGCAGAAGACGTTCTTGAAGCCTTTGAAATCAATAAAAATATACTTTGTGATATAGTTATGCCCGGTACAATTATCGGTAAGCTTTCAAAAAGACTTGCTGATGAACTTGGTTGCGACCAAATTCCTGTAGTTGCTATTGCAGGCCATGATACAGCATCCGCTGTTGCTTGTGTACCTGCTGAAAATGAAAACTATGCATATATTAGTTGTGGAACATGGTCTTTATTAGGTGTTGAAATTGATGCACCTGTTCTTAATGAAAAATCTTTCGATGCTGCTTTTACAAATGAAGGTGGAGCTTTTAATAAAATAAGATTTTTGAAGAATATAATTGGCTTATGGCTTGTTCAGGAATGCAAGAGACATTGGGACAGAAGAGGTGTAGGAAAGTCTTTTGCTGAACTTGAAACTCTTGCAAGAGCATCTGAACCTTTCAGAAGCTTTATCGACCCATCAGATGATTCTTTTATGGCTCCTAATGATATGCCTGCACGTATTGCTGAATATTGTAAGAAAACAAATCAGCCTGTTCCTGAAACTCAGGGTCAGTTTGTAAGATGTATTATGGAAAGTTTGGCACTCAAATACAGACAGGCAATTGAAAATCTTGAAACAGTTATCGGTAGACCTGTTGAAACAATTAATATGGTTGGCGGCGGTATTAAAGATAAAATGCTTTGTCAGTTTACTGCTGAAGGCACAAACAGAAAGGTTATAACAGGTCCGGTAGAAGCTACAGCTATGGGAAACCTTCTTATGCAGGCTTATGCTCTTGGTGAAATCAAGACACTTGAAGAACTTCGTGATGTTGTAAGAAAGTCAACAGATTTGGATGTGTATATGCCTGATAATCGTGAAGCTTGGGATGCAGCTTATACAAAATTTCTTGAAATTATAAAATAATTTTTATGCATTGGTTACAGCAACAGCTGTAACCAATGCAAAATTAGGTGAAATATGAGCAATTTAAATGACAAACAGCTTGAAGCTGTAAATACCATAAATGGTCCTGTTCTTATATTAGCAGGAGCAGGAAGTGGAAAAACAACAGTTTTAATTAATAGAATTAATCATATGATAAGTAATTGTAATATTGCTCCCTGGAGCATTTTAACAATTACATTTACAAATAAAGCGGCAAATGAAATCAAGGAAAGACTTGCTAACACTATTGGCGATGACACAAAGGAAATCTGGGCAAGCACATTTCATTCAATGTGTGTTAGGTTACTTCGCAGAGATGCCGAAAAAATAGGATACAAGGCTGGATTTACTATATATGATACTGCTGATTCAACTACATTAATTAAAGAATGTATTAAAGAATTAGGCTACAATGATAAAGATTTTGCACCTAAAATGGTGCTTTCAGCAATTAGTTCTGCAAAAGATAAATTAATAACTCCAAATGCTTTTCTAAGAGAATATACAGGCGATTTCAGAATGGAAAAGATAGGTCGATTATATGAAAAGTATCAACAAAAATTAAAATCTTATAATGCATTTGATTATGATGATTTAATTATGCAGTCAGTCATACTTTTAGAAAATAACGATGATGTTTTGAATTATTATCAAAACAAGTTTAAATATATAATGGTAGATGAATATCAAGATACTTCCCACAGTCAGTACAGATTGATTTATAATCTTGCTAAATCTCATCATAATATTTGTGTAGTAGGTGATGATGACCAATCTATTTATAAATTCCGTGGTGCTGATATATCTAATATTCTTGATTTTGAAAAACAATTTAAAGATACGAAAATTATAAAGCTTGAACAGAATTATCGTTCAACTCAACCTATTTTGGACGCTGCTAATGCGGTAATTAAAAATAATGGTTCGAGAAAAAGTAAAAACTTATGGACAAGTAAATCAAATGGAGATAAAGTCTCAGTATACTGCGCAGCAAACGAACGCGAAGAAGCTTATTACGCAGTAAGAAAGATTGAAGATTACATAAGGAATGGTGGTAATTATAAGGATGTTGCTATACTTTTCAGAATGAACGCTCAATCCCGTGTATTGGAAGAAGTTCTTCTTAATAATGCAATACCCTACAGATTACTATCAGGTGTTAAATTTTATGATAGAAAAGAAATTAAAGATTTAATTGCATATCTGAGACTCGTTGTTAACATAACCGATGATATAAGTTTAACCAGAATTATAAATGAACCTAAGCGTTCTATAGGAAAGACAACCATTGATAAAGTAGCAAAACTTGCATATGAAAATAATACAGGCATGTTTGATGTGTTGTGTCATGTATCTGAGTTTGATGAATTAAGAAGAAGTGCAGCGGGTATATTGTCTTTTACCAATCTTATAAATAATCTAAGAGATAAAAAAGATGAGCTTACAGTAAGTGAGTTTATAAAAACATTAATTTCAGATAGTGGTTATGTTTATGCTCTCGAAAAAGAAAATACGATCGAAGCAAAGACAAGAATAGAAAATATTAATGAATTTCTATCCGTAGTGCTTGAATTCGAAAAAGCTATGCCGGATGGTACTTTAAATGATTTTCTTGAAGGAGTTTCTCTATTATCCGACATCGATAATTACGATGAGGAACAAGATGCAGTTGTTCTTATGACCTTGCATAGTGCAAAAGGATTAGAATTTCCACTTGTTTTTATCGTAGGTATGGAGGAAAATGTGTTTCCTTCTTCTATTTCAATGTTCAGCACGGAAGAAATAGAAGAAGAACGTCGTCTTTGTTATGTTGGAATAACTCGTGCTAAAGAGAAATTGTATTTGATTTCTTCTGCTTCAAGAATGATATTTGGGCAAACAAGCTATAATCCTCCTTCAAGATTTATCAGCGAAATCCCAAGTGAATTTTTGGATGGAGAATTTTCAAGACCTAAAGAAACAGGTTACAGATTTGAGTCGGAAGTTAAAAACTATTCAACTATTTTTAACAACAATATCACCCAAAAAACAAAAACTGCTACCAGTTTTGACTTTAAACCTGGCGACCGAGTAAGACATATGCGTTTTGGTGAAGGTACTGTATTAAGCGCTGTTCCTATGGGAGCTGATGTAAAATTATCTATAGCATTTGATGACGTAGGAACTAAAAACTTAATGGCTACTTTTGCCAAACTTAAAAAAATATAACAGGAGATAAAGAGATGGATTTAAAAGATAAAAATGTAGATAAAGAGTATCTTTACAAAGCGATACTTTCTCTTGAAAGCGTTGAAGAATGTGATAAATTTTTCGATGATATATGTACTGTCAAAGAGATTTTAGATTTATCGCTGCGTCTTAAAGTTGCTAAATTACTCAGAGAAAAAGTATCTTATACAGATATTGAAAAACTTACTGGTGCAAGTTCTGCTACAATCAGCAGAATAGGCAGATGCGTAAATTATGGTGCAGGCGGATACGAAATTGTGCTTGACAGATTAGAGGATTAATATGGATTGCTATGTTGATTTCGCGTCTGTATACGACAGACTCACCTATGATATTAATTATAAAGAATTTGTTGATTTTGTGGATAAAATCTTACTGCGTCATGGTAAAAAACCTAAGCTTATACTGGAACTTGCATGTGGAACAGGTAATATGACTTGTGAATTTAACAAGAAAGGGTATGACATTATAGGTGTGGATAACTCTGTTGATATGTTATCACAAGCGCGTGAAAAATGTCCTCAGAATCTGTTACTTTTGCAGGATATGACCGAATTTGAATTATATGGTACTGTTGATGCTATTGTGTGCTTATTAGATAGTGTTAATTACATTACTGATGAAAACAAATTAATTAAAATGTTTTCTTTGATTCATAATTATCTTGAGTATGATGGTTTGTTTGTTTTTGACATAAACAGTGAATACAAATTGAGAAATATAATCGCTGAAAACACATTTGTTTTTGATACAGACGATATTTTCTATACCTGGGAAAATGAACAGCAAGAGGATAGTGTTAATTTTAACTTAACCTTTTTTGTGAAAAATAATTTGGGTACTTTTGATAAAATTCAGGAAACTCATACAGAAAAAGTATATCTTGTTGACAAATTGGTTAAAATGATTACAGAATCAGGTCTTGAATATGTGGCTACTTATGCAGATTTTTCTTTTGATGAGCCTAAAACTGATTCTGAACGTATTTTTATAGTTGCACGAAAAATAAAAGCTTGACATAATTTGTCAGTTATGTTAAGATATTATTTGCGCAGATGTGCGACGAAGGGTTATCCACGTTTAGTGGGAATTGAAAGGAATGGTAGTATAATGGCAAACGGTAAAGTAAAATGGTTTAATGCTGAAAAAGGCTATGGCTTCATTGAAAGTGAAGACGGAACAGATGTTTTTGTTCATTATTCAGCAATTGAAATGGAAGGTTACAAAACCCTCGAAGAAGGAACAGAAGTAACTTTTGAAGTTAGTGAAGGCGCTAAGGGTCCTCAGGCTTCTAATGTTCAGAAAGCGTAATTGAAGCTTGAATGACTGTTTTTATATAGCATTAAGTTTTGAAAACTATTTTTGATTTAATAGCCATCCATAGGGATGGCTATTATTTTTTAAAAAATCATATTTGATTTATTGACATAAGTAAAGTTTTAAGTTATAATTGTATGGTGTCAAATGGAGGCGATTTTTTGAACATTAAAAAGTTTTTTATTACATTATTGATTTCAACAGCTTCTTTGCTGTTAATTATATCTGTAGTTCTTGGAATAATATTTTCTCATAGTATTACTCAGTCTGTTGGTGGTGGTGAAGATATTGAAGAGCTTGATAAAGTTTTACCCGACAGTAGAAGAAATATTGTTCTTTTTGGTACAGACAAAAGCCAGAGACTTGCTGACGTAATTATGATTTTTTCAATTTCTCAAAAAGAAGAAGAAATTAATTTAATATCTGTTCCACGTGATACGAAAGTAAAAGTACCGGGTTATGGTACATATAAAATTACCGAAACTTTCAGCTTTGGTAATGATCCTGGAATAATTGTATCCGAAGTAAAGGAAGCTACAGGTATTCCAATTCACGATTATGTTGTGGTTAATTTTAATGCGGTTGAAGAGGCAATAGACGCTCTTGGTGGTGTGGAATTTAACGTTCCTCAAGATATGTATTATAGAGATCCCGAACAAGATTTATATATTAATCTGAGAAGAGGATATCAGACATTAAATGGAGATAAATCACTACAGCTCCTTAGATTCCGAAGTTATCCTATGGGCGATATAAGAAGAACTGAAGTACAAAGAGATTATATTAAGGCTTTGTTTGAACAAAAGGCTACTGTAAAGAATTTCAGTAAAATAGATGATTTATATAAGGTGGTTGAAAACAACATTAAATCAAGTATGAGCTATGGCGAAATTGTATCGTACGCAAATACTGTAAGAAAAATGAAAGAACCTACATTTAATACTGTAGAAATTCCTTATATACTTGCTGATCCTTATGTATTAATTGATTCTGAAAAAATGGCATCAATTGCTCAGCTTTATTTCCAATAATGGAATATAAGTGTAATGTTATATAACGTTTTGTTTTTTAATGCCCAGGAGGTTGTAAAAACAAATATCGGTTATAAAATTTATCGTTATGACAGGGAAACTCTTTCGAAAATTGACACAAAAACTAATCCAAACGCCCTATGGATGGGAAGATATTCCTGTGGAACTGAAATAAGATTTTATTCAGACTCTGATATTATAACTGTTACTTTATTACCTGAAGCTGCAGATGGAAATGTATGTTTTTATGCAGGAAATTATTTTGCAGGGAAATATGAATTAAAGGCGGGACAATATACAACTATTGTTTTGAGAAAACCTGATTTTTTTGATAAAGTTGATAGCAGCTTTTTTGATAGTAATACTTTTGATAAAAATGTATGGCGTATTTGTCCACATAACTGCATTATCACGCTTTGCGACATAGATAATGTAAATGGAATTCTTCGTCTTCCTGAAAAAGAAGAAATGCCATCTAAAACAATGATAGCTTATGGTTCTTCTATTACGCATGGTGCTGGTGCTGTCAGTAATCCATATTGCTATATTGAAAATGTTGGAAGGTTACTTGGGGTAAATATTCTCAATAAAGGCTTAGGCGGTTCATGCTTCTGTGAAAAAGAGGTTACTGATATGCTGGTGAAAAATGATTTTGATTATGCATATCTGGAGCTTGGTGTAAATATGCTTAAGAAAATTAAACCTGATGAATTCAGACACAGAATAGATTATCTTGTAGCAAAAATTGCTGAGAAAGATGTACCTGTATTCATGACTACAATATACAGATGCCATTCCTTATATTTTAATGATAAGGAATTTATGTCAGATTTTAATGCTTATAATGAATGTATAATTGATATTTTTAACAAGTATAGAAAAGATGATTGGAAATTACTTGACGGTCAAAAAATTCTTTCTGACACAACTTATCTTACAACCGATGGTATTCATCCATCTACTGAAGGACATTTCGAAATGGCACATAATATTGTAGACCAAATAAAAGATTTGATTAATTAATAGATAAAAACTTCTGTTAGCATGCGAACAGAAGTTTTTTCTTATTTCATAAAAATCAAAATATTTTGAAATTTGTTAATGCGACTAAATATTTTTTTTCATATGGTTAATTGCATTTTTCTCAAGCCTAGACACCTGTGCTTGTGAAATTCCAATTTCATTTGCAACTTCCATTTGTGTTTTTCCTTTAAAAAAACGTAGCATAACGATATTTTTTTCCCTATCATTTAATTTGGCAATTGCTTCTTTTAATGCTATATCTTCTGTCCAGTTTTCATCATTGTTTTTATTATCACTGACCTGATCCATAACAAATAGTGTATCACTTCCGTCATTAAAAACAGGTTCGTATAATGAAACAGGATCCTGTATTGCTTCCAATGCGTTTGAGACTTCTTTCGTTGTCAAATTTAATTCTTTAGCTATTTCGTCGATAGAAGCTTCTTTGTTATATTTATGGAGGTACTTTTCTTTTACAGAGAGAGCTTTATATGCTATATCTTTTACAGAACGGGATACTCTTATTGAATTATAATCTCTTAAATATCTTCTTACTTCTCCAATTATCATTGGTACTGCGTATGTTGAAAACTGAACTCCAACACTTATGTCAAAATTATCAATAGCTTTTATTAATCCAATACATCCAACTTGAAATAAATCATCAGCTTGTTCACCACGATTATAAAACTTTTGTATTACACTTAAAACAAGACGTAAATTTCCGTTTATAAATTCTTCTCTTGCGTTATTGTCGCCTTGTTTGATTTTAATCATCAAAACTTCCTTTTCTTTACTGCTCAGAACAGGAAGTTTTGATGTGTTTACGCCACATATTTCTACTTTATTTACTATCATCTTATCCCTCCGTGCTTTTATATTTACATTATTACCTTATTTCGTAATCTATATACTAAATTATATTAAAACAGGCTGTAATTGTCTCTTATTAAGTGCTTCTGTTAAGGTAGGAAGAATGAGAGAATTATCAGCAACTAAAGATGTTTGTTTATTTAGATAATCATCTTGCCCGAATGGTACGAAATAATAATTTTTTGTATTAAGTAAAATGCCTATATTTTTTGCTGATGCGGATAAACCGTCATTAGTTGAAATTGATATTATAACAGGATTATTATTTCTCAGTGTTGCTTTTGCTGCCATAGTTACAGGAGTATCAGTGATTCCGTTGCATAATTTTGATATTGTATTTCCTGTGCATGGTGATATCACAAAAGCATCTACTAACTTTTTCGGGCCAAAAGGTTCGGCACCCTGAATTGTATCTATTACTTTTTTATTACAGATTTCTTCTATTTTATTTTTTAATTCTGTAGCGTTGTTAAATCTATTATCCAATTCTTTTACATTAAATGATATAACCGGGTATACATTAACACCACTTTCAACTATATTTTTCAGTTCTTTTACAACCGTGGATATAGTGCAAAAAGAGCCTGTAATACCAAAGCCTATAGTAATTTTTGATAAATCCATACTTAACTCCTTTCAGATATAATTTTAATAATTGAGTCAGTCAATATTTTGGCATCCGACAGCGGTGATATTTTGTGAGGTAAAGCTAATGCATGTATACAATTAATTTTATTATTACTTGCAAATTCAAAATCTGTTCCTCCGGGTTTCGAGGCAAGATCAATAATCAACAGTTCCTGTTTTCCTGTTGTTAAAAGTTTACTATTTAAAACAAGATGGGGGACTGTATTAAAAATTATGTCATATTTACTGATATCATCATATTTACCGGTTACAACATTTTTGAATCCCAAAGCATCAATTAATGATAAATCTATATCTTTTCTAGCTGATATTGTAATATTGTTTGTGAAAGAAGATAGTAATTTAGATATTAACTTACCAATTCTGCCGAAACCGATGATTAAACATTCAGAGTTTTTTAATGAAATTGGAATTTTAGATATTGCTAATGAAATGGCAGCTTCTGCAGTTAAAAACGCATTTTTGTATTTTACTTCTTCAATATTAAAATAATCCAACAGTAAATTATTGTTCTTTTTGCCTGCAAGTATTTCTTCCTCTTTAAAGTTTCCACCTAAAAAAACTGTATTATTTGAATTGTTTAGTATATCAATAGTCCCTTTATACATCATCGGCAATATTGTGTAGTCGAAATCACCTTTGACATATTCAGTATTTTCGTATATAATATAACCTGATGTTTTTAAACAAGCTGAGATATATTTTTGTCTTGCATCGGTCAATAATATTTGTATCTTTATATTATTTGACAAATTATTCATCCTTTCTATTAAGGTAAATTTACCCCCATAACATTTTATGTTGTGTTTTTTTCTGTGTGAATTTATAAAATATTATTTATTACTTGACTAATACACTTTTCTATGTTATCATAGTAAAGTAATAAAGTGAAATGTAGGTGTAATATGAACATTAATACTAAAATTCTCAAAAGTGAAGAAAGAGCAATTTTCGATTTGCGTGAATTGTATCAAAAATATGGTTATTCTCAATATAAAATGAGCAAATTTGAAGAATACGATTTATATGTCAGAAATAAGAATTTTTTAATTTCTGACAATATCATTACGTTCACTGACACAAACGGGAAACTTATGGCTTTAAAACCTGATGTAACTCTGTCTATAATAAAAAATGATAAAGATGAATGCGACAATGTGAGAAAAGTTTATTATAACGAAAATGTTTATCGCGTCGCAAGTGGCACTAATTCTTTTAAAGAGATAATGCAAGTTGGACTTGAGTGCATTGGTAATATTGATTCTTATTGCATTTTTGAGGTTTTAAAACTTGCTGCCGACAGCTTAAATATGATTTCTAATGATTTCGTCCTTGATATTTCTCATTTGGGGATTATATCAGCTGTAATCAACGAAATGTCCGTTTCTCCAGACGATGAAAAACTGTTAGTTAAATGTATTTCAGAAAAAAATATCAATGGTATTTCGCGAATCTGTAAAGATAGTGGTTATGATTCTGATATATTGATAAAGCTTGTTGAGACATATGGTTCTCCTGATAAAGTAATTAATGTTCTTGAAAACTTAAATATATCTTCGTGCGACTGTTACATTTCAGAGATAAAAGAAATAGTTACTTATCTTGAAAGATGTGATTATACTGGCAAAATCAATTTAGATTTTTCTGTAATTAATGATACACATTATTATAATGGATTTGTATTCAAAGGATTTATTAATGGTATTTCTACTGATGTTTTATCTGGTGGTCAATATGATAAGTTAATGTTAAAAATGAATAGACGTTCAAAGGCTGTTGGCTTTGCTGTATATTTGGATTTATTGGAAAGATTCAAAGAAAATGATAAGAAATACGATGTTGATGTAGTATTATTATATAATTCCGATTCTGAGATTTCAGCGATATATGATGCTGTATCATTACTTACAGATAATGGAAAAAGTGTAATGATTCAAAAAAATGTGCCTGAAAAAATTAAATATAAGCAATTGTTAAAATTGCAGGAGAGAGGGGTTGAAATAATTGAAAACAATGCTTAATATTGCACTTCCTAAAGGAAGGCTTGGAGAAAAAGTATATAATATGTTTGAAAAAGCAGGTTTTGAATGTCCCTCAATCCATGAAAATAACAGAAAATTAATTTTTGAAAATGATGAAAAATCTATCAGGTATTTTTGGGTAAAGCCATCCGATGTTGCTATATATGTTGAACATGGCGCTGCTGATATCGGTGTTGCAGGAAAAGATATTCTTCTTGAATATGAACCTGATATCTATGAATTACTTGATTTAAATATTGGTAAATGTCGTATGGCTGTAGCAGCTAAAAAAGATTTTTTTGATGATGTGGAAAAAACCTTGAAGGTTGCTACAAAATTTACAAATATAACTAAAAATTATTATTCTAAATTAGGTAGAGATATTGATATTATTCACCTTAACGGTTCTATTGAAATAGCCCCCATATTAGGCTTAAGCGATGTAATTGTTGATATTGTTGAGACAGGTACTACATTAAAAGAAAACAACCTTGAGGTTATCGAAAGTATCGTAGATATAAGTGCAAGACTCATTTCAAACAAATCAAGTTTCAAGTTCAAAAATGAGTTAATTGAACAACTCGTTGAGGGTATTGAAAAACAAATGGAGGAAAACAATGATTAAAATTTTGAAATACGATGAAGTTTCTAATAATGAAATTTTCTCAAGAGTTTCTGCTAAAACAAATGTTGAAGCTGTTGTTGCCGATATAATTGACAATGTTAAAAACAATGGAGACAAGGCCCTCTTTGAGTACTGTGAAAAATTTGATAATGCTAAACTTGATAAATTAACTGTCTCAAAGGAAGAGATTGAAGAGGCTATTAATTTAGTCGAACCAAAATTTTTAGAAATTTTACAGAAGGCTGCCGATAATATCAAAAAATTTCATTCGAAACAACTTAGAAACAGTTTTATAATTAATGATGAAAATGGTATTATAACAGGTCAAAAAATTATTCCGGTAGAAAGAGCAGGGCTTTATGTACCAGGTGGAACAGCGGCATATCCATCTACAGTTTTAATGGATTCTATTCCTGCAAAAATAGCAGGTTGTAAAGAAGTTTGTATAGTTACACCTCCTAACAGTGAAGGTAAGATTAATCCAGTTATTTTAGCTGCTGCACATATAGCTGGAGTAGATAAAATTTATAAAGTGGGTGGGGCTCAGGCAATAGCAGCGCTTGCTTACGGAACAGAAACAATAAAAAAAGTCGATAAAATAGTTGGGCCCGGTAACGCTTTTGTAGCTGAAGCAAAAAAGCAGGTTTTTGGAGTTGTATCTATAGATATGATTGCAGGCCCCAGTGAAATATTAATTGTTGCAGATGGCACCTGTAATCCTGAATTTATAGCTGCTGATTTGCTTTCTCAGGCAGAACATGATAAAATGGCAAGTGCAGTTTTAGTTACTGACTCTAATGACTTAGCGTTAAAAGTCAGCGATGAACTTGAAAAACAAATACCATCACTTGAGCGTTCAGAAATCGCTCGAGTATCGATTGATGAAAATGGTAAAATTATCGTCGCTGAAAATCTTGAATGTGCCATTGAGATTGCAAATGAAATTGCCCCTGAGCATTTAGAACTTTGCGTTGATAATCCTTTTGATTATCTTGATTCAATTCGTCATGCAGGCTCTATATTTATGGGTAAGAATTGTCCTGAAGCTTTGGGAGACTATTACGCAGGACCTAATCATACATTACCTACAAGTGGCACTGCTAAGTTTTCAAGCCCTCTTTCTGTAGACGATTTTGTTAAAAAAACACAATATACTTATTATACGAAAGAAGCACTTGCAAAAGTAGCTGAAGACATAGAATATTTCGCAAACAAAGAAGGTCTTACAGCTCATGCCAAAAGTGCAGTTATAAGAATTAAGGAGCAGTAAAGTGAGTAGATTTTTAAGCAATAAACTATCAAAATTAATTCCGTATACACCAGGTGAACAACCTAAAGAAATGGAATATATTAAATTAAATACTAATGAGTCTCCGTTTCCACCATCACCCAAAGCAATCAGTTATTCAAAAACAGAAACCGAGTTTTTGAATTTATACCCCGATCCTGAATGTCGTAAGCTTACCCAGAAACTTGCTGATTATTTAGGTGTTGATTACGATGAGATTTTGTTAACCAATGGTTCAGATGAAATATTGAATTTTGCTTTTATGGCATATTGTGATAAAAATACCGGAGCTATATTTCCTGATATTACATATGGTTTTTACAGTGTTTTTGCAGATTTATATAATATTGATGCCAAGAAAGTTCCTCTGAAAAAAGATTTTACTATAGATATATATCAATATTTTAATTGTGGCAGAACAATATTTATCGCTAACCCCAATGCACCTACAGGTATAGCCTTGAAAATATCAGAAATTGAACAGATACTTATTAACAATCCTAATAATGTTGTTGTTATTGATGAAGCTTATGTTGATTTTGGTAATGAAAGTTGTGTAAGTCTTATTCATAAATATGATAACTTACTTGTGACGCAAACTTTCTCAAAATCCCGTTCTATGGCTGGTGCAAGACTTGGTTTTGGTATTGGATGTAAAGAATTGATAAAAGACCTCAATACAATCAAATATTCCACAAACCCATATAACATTAATAAAATGACTATGGCTGCAGGTCTTGGTGTTCTTGAAGACGAAGAATATACAGTTTCAAATTGCAATGAAATTATCGGATGTCGTGAATTTACTATAACTGAATTGAAAAAACTTGGTTTTGAAATGACTCCATCAACTGCAAATTTTATTTTCGTTAAAAATAATAACATTGATGGTGAAAAATTGTATTTAAAGTTAAAAGAAAAAGGGATTTTAGTCAGACATTTTGACAAAAATGACATTTCGCAGTATAATCGTATTACTATCGGAACGTATAATCAAATGAAAAAACTAATATCTACTGTTAAAGAAATTTTGGAGGAAAGATAATGCGTATTTCTGAGATTAAAAGAAAAACTGCTGAGACAGATATATCTTTATATTTAAATATTGATGGTTCTGGCGTTTCTGTTATAAATACAGGATGTGGCTTTTTGGATCATATGCTCACTTTATTTGCAAAACACGCAAGGTTCGATTTAAATGTAGAATGCACAGGGGACACCAATGTAGACTATCATCATACAGTAGAAGATATCGGAATTGTCCTCGGTCAAGCATTTAGTGAAGCATTAAATGACAAAAGAGGTATAAATCGTTACGGCAATATGTTTTTACCTATGGATGAATCCCTCATTTTATCAGCTGTTGATATTTCAGGCAGAGGTCATTTAGAGTACGAATTAAACATACCTACGCAAACCGTTGGTGATTTCGATTGTGAACTTGTTAAAGAATTTTGGTATGGCTTCGTTAGAAAAGCAGAGATAACATTACATATTCGCAAAATTGTCGGCTATAACTCTCATCATATTATAGAAGGGGCTTTCAAGTCAGTTGGAAGAAGTCTTAAAGATGCTGTAAGCTTAGATAAAAAATTTATTGATGAAGTTCCATCAACAAAAGGAGTACTTTAATGGTTTGTATTATTGATTATGGTGTTGGAAACTTATATTCTTTAAAAAGTTCTTTTGAGAAAATTGGTGCTGATATTGTAGTATCGAATGATGAAAACGTTATTTCTCGTGCGAATAAAATAGTTTTACCTGGTGTTGGTGCGTTTGAAGATGCGGCAAACAAACTTGAAAATTCAGGTCTCAAAAATGTTCTCGTTAAAGAAAAAGACAAAGGAAAACCTATACTAGGTATATGCTTGGGTATGCAACTGTTGTTTGATACAAGTTATGAGTATGGTGTTCATAAAGGACTTGGTTTTATTCATGGAGATGTAGTTCCCATTGCAAATGTAATTCCTGATGAATTTAAGATACCACATATTGGGTGGAATGCGTTAAAATTTGAAAAGGACTCTAAATTATTTAAATATATAAAAAACGGCGATTACGTTTACTTTGTTCATTCGTATTACGCGTCAAAATGTAGTGATATTACTGCTGTTTCAGAATATGGAGCAAATCTTACTGCTTCAGTAGAAAAAGATAATATTTTTGGATGTCAGTTTCATCCTGAAAAAAGTGGGAACGTAGGACTTAATATTCTTCGAGCATTTTGTGAATTGGAGGCATAATTTATGAATATTTTTCCAGCAATTGATATATACAATGGCAAGGTTGTAAGACTGTTTAAAGGTGATTATAATCAGATGACCGTTTATAGCGACAGACCTGAAGAATTTGTTTGTGATTTTGCAAAAGCAGGCGCGCAATTTTTACATCTTGTAGATCTTGAGGGAGCAAAATATGGCACAACACCCAATATTGATGTTGTCAAAAAAATTATTGACAGTTCTGATTTTTTTACCGAAATAGGCGGCGGTATACGTGATATGGATACTATTAAAAAGTACATAGAAATTGGTGTAAATCGTGTAATTTTAGGAACAGCAGCTGTAAAAGATGAACTGTTATTAAAAACAGCTCTTGATAAATATGATGATAAAATTGCTGTTGGAGTCGATATTAAAGATGGATATGTTGCAATTAAAGGATGGACTGAAAAATCGAATTTTGATTGTTTTGAATTTTGCGATAAAATGAAAAATCTTGGAGTAAAAACTTTAATTTGTACTGATATATCAAAAGATGGTGCTATGATGGGTACAAATCATAAACTTTACAGAGAGTTGACTGATAAGTTTGATTTGCAAATCACAGCTTCAGGTGGCGTTTCTTCCATAGATGATGTGAAAAAATTACGAGAGCTAAATATTTATGGTGCAATTATTGGAAAGGCTTATTATACCAAAGCTATAGATTTAAAAGAAGCAATCGAGGTGGCTAAATGATAACTAAAAGAATTATACCATGTCTTGATGTTAAGAATGGACGTGTTGTCAAAGGTGTAAATTTTAATGGGCTTAACGATGTTTCTTCACCTATTGAACTTGCGCAATATTATAGCGACAATGGTGCCGATGAACTTGTTTTTTATGATATAACAGCATCGGCAGAGGGCAGAGCTTTATTTACCGATATTCTATGTGAAGTTGCTAAAAATATTTTTATTCCTTTAACAGTTGGTGGCGGAATTAATACTTTGTCAGATTTTGATCGTGTTTTAAAATGTGGTGCTGATAAAGTAAGTGTAAATTCAGGTGCAATAAAAAATCCTAAATTGATATACGAAGCTGCTAAACTTTATGGAAATCAATGTGTTGTTATTTCTGCTGACGTAAAACGTGTTGATGGAACTTTTAGAGTTTTTGCTAAAGGTGGACGTGAAAATACAGGAATGGAAGCGATAGACTGGATTAAAAATTGCGTTAACTCAGGGGCAGGAGAGGTAGTTTTAAATTCTATTGATACCGATGGTGTTAAGAATGGTTTTGATCTGGAAATGCTTGAAAAAGTTTGTGACGCTGTAAATGTTCCTGTTATTGCATCCGGTGGTGCAGGCTGTATTGATGATTTTGTAAAATTATTTAAATCGTTGCCTAAAGTTGACGCGGGTCTTGCTGCTTCAATTTTCCATTTCAACGAAGTAAAAATTGAAGATCTCAAGAAAACATTACATGATAATTTAATACAGGTACGATTATAAGAAAGAGGTTGTAATATGTTAGATATAAACAAATTGAAATTTGATGAAAAAGGTTTAATTCCTGCAATAATTGTCGATAATATAACAAAAAAGGTACTGACACTTGCTTATATGAATCAGGAGAGTCTAAAGATTTCTATTGAAAAGGGTCTCACTTGTTTTTGGAGTCGTTCCCGAAATGAATTATGGTTAAAAGGTGAAACAAGTGGAAATTATCAGCACATTGTTTCTATCACTGCTGATTGTGATTATGATGCATTGGTGGTTGTAGTAGAAAAAGATGGCCCTGCTTGCCATAAAGGAACGGATTCGTGTTTTGATAACGAATTATGGTGTAATGATAGTTTTACAGAATTTTCTCTTCAAGGGCTCTATGAGCTTATAAAAGGTAGAAAAACAGACAAGGTAGAAGGCTCTTATACAACATATCTTTTTGAAAAAGGCATTGATAAAATTCTTAAAAAAATTGGTGAAGAAAGCACTGAAGTTATAATAGCTTCAAAGGCTGATGATAAAAAAGAAACTGTCTACGAAGTAGCTGATTTAGCTTACCATTTGATGGTAATGATGGTTGAAATGGGTATTTCACTAGAGGATGTTCACAGGGAACTTGCTTCACGTCATGTTATAGATAAAAAAGTTAAGCAGGAAAAGATGACAAAATAATATTATATAGAAAAAGTCGGCTCAAAATGTCAGAGCCGACTTTTAATGAATTAAGAAACAATATTATTTAACCAAATACCTTTTTTTACCATAAAGTATCCAATTGCGCATTTAATCAAATCAAGAAGCTGGCATGTAAGATACAGAGGAAGAATAGGCATATCGGTGTAACGTGATAGAATAAAAATTATTGGTAAACAAAAACACCACATAAACACACTGTCAAATAAAAAAGTTATAACTGTTTTTCCACCGGAACGTATAGTGAAATAAACCGTGTTGACATACACATAAATTGGCATACATAGTGCGTATACTATTATTAAATTTCGTGCCAAAAGTTTTATTTGAGCTGTTGTATTATAAATTTCAGGAATAAATCCACTTAAAGGCAACATAATAAACAACCCTATTGCTGTACAAGACAATAATGCAACAAATATTAATTTATTTGATGTTTCAACAGCTTCTTCTTTTTTGTTTGCACCTAATAGTTGTCCCAATACTATAGCAGTTACGCTTCCAAATGCTATAAATGTAACACTGAATACATTTGAAACAGTAGTAGAAATATTAAGAGCTGCTATTACATTTAATCCTCTGATGGAATAACATTGGGTAAACATTGCTGTTCCTGCTGCCCATAATCCCTCATTAAGCATAAGAGGTATCCCTTTTTTAAACATATCACTACATAACTTTTTAGGAATCCTAAAAGATGAATATACTTTCTTTATAAACTCGTTTTTACTGTTATTACGGTGCGTCCATACAGAAATAAATCCAAGTTCAGCAAAACGGGAAATCACTGTAGCAATGGCTGCACCTTCAACACCTAAAGCAGTAAAACCCATTTTACCGAAAATTAAAATATAGTTTAAACATAAATTAACGATAACAGCAATAACTCCCGCAATCATGGGGATATTTGTTTCACCTGTTTCTCTTAGTGTGCTTGAATATACCTGTATAAAAGCAAATGGTATCATACCAATCAGCATAATTTTAAGATATTTTTTAGCAAATAAGGTGGTTGAAATTATATCTTGCTTTGAACCTTCTCCTGTAAGATATGCAGAAATAAGGTTATCACTAAAATAATAAAAAACTATATATGCTAAAATTGTAATGGATATACTTAAAATTATTTTGAAACGGAATGTATAACGTACACCTTCCTGATTATCAGAACCATAAAATTGTGCTGTAAATATACCGGGTCCTGAAATAGCACCGAATATGAACAGATTAAATACAAAAATCAATTGATTTATGATTGCAACACCTGTCATCTGCACAGTGCCCACCTGACCAACCATTATATTATCAAGCATATTTACGAAATTTGTAATACCGTTTTGAATCATAATCGGAATAGCTAACATAAATATCATTTTGTAAAAATCCTTGCTACCGATATATTTATTTTTAAAGTTTGCCATATTTTCTCCTGTTGTTTATGAGCCTCCCTACAGGGAGGCTCAAATAGTTAAATATATTTGTTGATGATTTGAATCATTTGATTTTCTTTTTGCTCCATATCATATACTAACTTAAGCTGTGTTCTGGCTCTGTCAAGATTTTGTTCTTCATATGATGTTTTAAAATAAGTATCACCATCAATATAATCTGCCAAGAAGCGCATCCCACATTCTAAGGTTAATAAACGAGCAGACAGTGGAAGAAGTTCAATTTCCTTTTTTGTTAAAATATTACCAAGTGATTCGATAAAGCCTTTTGTAAATTGTTCAAATTTTTCAATATCACAATAAACTTTATCTAAATCTTTTTCGTCTTCAGCTACAGGATTTGTTCCGAAACGAAGTGCGTCGCCATAGTCAAAAAGAACAGAGCCGGGCATTACGGTATCTAAATCTATTACGCATAAAGCGTCTTTGGTAATACAATCAAAAAGAATATTGTTGAGCTTAGTATCATTATGTGTAACCCTTAAAGGTACAGTTCCTTTTGCAATTTCATCCATAATGGCTGATGTTTCATTTTTTCTGCTGATTATAAAGTCAATTTCTTTTTTTACAGAATCTGCACGCCCAGATTTATTTTCAGATACTGAATGGACAAAGTCATTATATCTTTTTGCAGTATTGTGAAAATCAGGGATAGTTTCATATAACTTATTAGCATCAAAATCTGAAAGTAAATTGAAGAATTCACCAAACCCTTTAGCTGCTTTGTAAAATAATACAGGCTCCTCTACTGTTTGATAAGTAATAGTATCTGTAATGAAATTATACATTCTGTAATAATTACCGTTAAATTCACAGCAAGGTGATCCGTCGACAGTGTTAATAACTGTAAGAGTTCTTCTTTCCGGGTCGCAACCATTGGCTGAAAGTTTATCAGAAATATGCTTTGTAATATTTAGAATGTTTTCCATGACCTGATGTGGGTTTTTAAAGATATCATGATTTATTCTTTGAAGTATGTATTTTTTATTTTCGTAATCTATCAGGTAAGTATCATTGATATGTCCATCACCATATTCCTGTAAATTACATTCCATACCGTATTTTTTTAATATTTGTTTTAAATGCGACATTATAATTCTCCTTATAGACTTCTGTTTTTCAAAGCATCCTGAATAAGAGGAAGGTCTTCTTTGTAAGTAATACCATACCATTTTTCGTTTGTTTTCAAGACTGGAACGAGTTCGCCGTTTTCTTTAATGAGCTTATCAACAACTGAAGGTAAGTAAAATTCTTTTTTAGGTACATTCAAATTTTCTTTCAGGAATAATTCAAAATCATTCTCTAAATGAGAAAATACAGTTTTATTAAAACCCCACATATTCATTGAAACGATAGTATCATCAGCTAAGGGTATCCAATTTACTTCATCTTCGGTATATTTACAATCACGGATTTTAGTTTTTTCATCAATACTTTTTAAGAAATTATTATCATCAACAGTACAAACTCCTCGTGAAACAGTACCATTTTCAGATAATGTATTGCTTAATTTGAAACCAACCATAGAAGCTATATTACTGCTATTTAACATATGTTTACCGATAATATCAAAAGATTCTTTTCCATAGTAATCGTCAGCATTGATTACCACAAAAGGAGAGTCAATCACATCTTTTGCACATAATACTGCATGTCCAGTACCCCAAGGTTTTGTTCTTTCTGTTGGTGCAGAAAAAGGTGATGGCAATGCATCTATTTCCTGGAAGGCATATTCTACATCTATCATTTTTTCGATACGTTTTGATATTACTTCACGAAATTCATGTTCGATTTCTTTCTTAATTATGAAAACAACTTTATCGAAACCTGCATTTTTAGCATCAAAAACCGAATAATCAAGAATTATTTCTCCGTTAGGTCCAACAGATTGAACTTGCTTAAGTCCACCAAAACGGCTGCCCATACCTGCAGCCATTGCTACTAATGTTAAATTGCTCATAAATACACTCCTTAATATGTTTTACAATTAATTCTATCATTTCACAATGTTTTTGTCAATGAATCTGACTTTTTTATTAAATATTTTGCCTTAATATACAAATGTATGATGTTTTTTTAATAATATGTACGATTGTCAATGATGGGTGACACTTTTCTTAAAAAAATAAAAAACTTACTCCAAATTTTCTCTTGTCAAGGTGGAGCTGCTGTGCAGTCATACCTTGACAAAGCAGTATATGATATAATATTTACAGGGCATTAAGCAATCGTTTGCTTAATCCCTTAGTTGCCTTACATCACGCCTAAGTATTTACTTAACATTTCATTCGGTGTGAGAAATCTTAAGCATATTTTAGGTATATTGTTTGATTTTTTGTTATATTTAGCAAGCTGACATCTACCATCTGCGAGATTATACATTTTCATTTTCTTGTAAAATCTCTTTTCGTCTGTTCTATGCTGCCTTTCTACCTTGCCGTTATGTTTTGGTGTTGCTACCCTTATCCTGTGATACTTTATGCCGCATTTTTCTAGCATTTCTTCAAACAACGAAAGCTTACCGTCATCGCTTATCAATGCTCTGGTAAACTCTGTTCCGTTATCCGTCTGTATTTCCCTTATCGGAAACGGACAGTTTAATATTAATTTCTTCAAAAAATCTGTTGAACTATATGTGCTATGTTCATCATACATTTCTCTGAAAGTCCACCGTGTACATTCATCTACTGCTGTATATTGGTAGTATTTCTGACCATTAACTACACAATATGAGGGCACAAATTTAACATCTACTTGTACCTTTTGCCCCGGATAATCTGCTCTTTGATATGGTTTTGATTTTCTCGCTTGTTTCTGCTTAATTTCAGGTTTTATCCACTTATTTACAACTCTTACTAAGCTTGTATAACTGCGTTTATATCCTCTTTTTCTTACTGCATCCCATAGCATTATCATATCATCTTTGTAATATGGATAAAGTTTTAGTATCAGTTGTTTTTCCTCAACAGTATGCTCATTAGGATGATGATGTGGTCTATGGCTTTTATCAACAAGGCTTTTCCAGCTCTTCCCATCATATTTTGCACGCCATTCATATATTGCCTGCCGACTTTTATGAAACCGAATACTTGCCTTTGTTACTCCATTTTTAAAAGAATATTTAATTACGCGTTGACGAAACCTTGCTTCTGATGTTAAAATACTCATAGGAAAATGTCTCCTTTTTGATACATGTTTTTTTGGTCATTAACATTATATCATATTTGGAGTTCATTTTCCTTTTTATTTGTCACCCATCAATTGTATCACAACAAATGTATGATGTTTTTTTAATAATACGTCTTGATTTGCATGTTTAATTGTGTTAAAATATATTAGATAATTATTTGTAAGGAGAGTTATATATGTCAGGACATTCAAAATGGGCAAATATTAAGCACAAAAAAGAAAAGGGCGATGCTGCTCGTGCTAAAATATTCACAAAAATGGGTAGAGAAATTGCTGTAGCTGTTAAAATGGGAGGACCAGACCCGGATAGTAATTCTAAACTTAAGGACGTTATCGCAAAAGCAAAATCCCTTAATGTTCCTAATGATAATATCGAAAGAAGTATTAAAAAAGCTGCAGGTGAAGGTGATACAACCAATTATGAAGAAATCATCTACGAAGGATACGGTCCTTCAGGGGTTGCTGTAATAGTTGAAACGCTTACTGACAATCGCAACAGAACTGCTTCAGAAATGAGACATTATTTTGATAAATTTGGTGGAAATCTCGGTCAGATTGGTTGCGTAAGCTTTATGTTTGATACTAAGGGCGTTATCATAATTGATGATGAAGACAGAGAACTTGATGAAGAGAATGTTATGATGGACTCACTTGATGCAGGCGCTTCTGATTTTGTTCCTGGTGAAGGATTTTTTGAAGTATATACAGAGCCTGATGATTTTTCAGCAGTTTGCGATGCCTTGGAACAAAAGGGATATAAATTCGGTTCTGCTCAAATTGAAAAAGTACCACAAACTTATGTTCAGTTAACTGATGAAGATGATATTAAAAATATGAATAAGCTTATTGATGCTCTTGAAGAAGACGACGATGTTCAGGACATTTATCACAATTGGGAAGAAAATGAGTAAGCTTAACATTGTGCTTTTTGAGCCGCAGATACCTCAGAACACAGGCAATATCATAAGAACATGTGCGGCAACAAATGCATCACTTCACATTGTAGGACCCACAGGCTTTGTGTGGGATGATAAGAAATTAAAGCGAGCAGGTCTTGATTATTGGCAGTTTTTAGATGTTAAGTATTATACATCAATAAGAGATTTTTATGAAAAAAATCAGGATGCAGACCTTTATTATTTCACAACAAAGGCACTTAACATATATTCTGATGTTAAATATCCCGATAATTGTTATCTGGTTTTTGGCAGAGAGGATGCTGGAATTAACGAAGAAATTCTGCATAGTAATAAAGATAAGTGTGTGCGTCTTCCTATGCAGGGAGAGGCAAGAAGTCTTAATCTTTCAAATACAGTTGCTATTGCTGTTTATGAGGTTTTAAGACAGTGGGACTTCCCTGAACTTAAATGTGAGGGAAGTTTAACTAAATTTGATTGGTAGGATTGGAGTGTAAACATTGAGATTTGTAATTGTAACCGGTCTGTCAGGTGCAGGAAAATCTCAGGCAGTTAAATGTCTTGAGGATATGAATTTCTACTGCGTTGATAATATGCCACCGGTTCTTATGCCTAAATTTGCAGAAATCTGTTTGAAGTCTTCAGGTATGATTACAAATGCAGCCGTTGTTGTTGATATAAGAGGCGGTGAAATGTTTAAAGAAATTAACGGAGTTATTGAAGAACTAAAAGTTATAGGAATAACTCCTGAAATTCTCTTTCTCGGAGCTGACGATGCTGTTTTAGTTAAAAGATATAAGGAAACAAGAAGAAATCACCCTCTTTCACCTGACGGTAAAATTGAAGAGGGAATAGAAAAAGAAAAAACACTTTTGACAGAAATAAAAAATAAGTCAGATTACTTTATTAACACTTCAAACTTTACTTTACAGCAATTAAAAAAATCACTAATAGAAATTTTCGGTGACGGTAGGTCATCGGAGGGCTTACTGATAGATGTTATGTCTTTTGGTTTTAAATATGGAATACCAAATGATGCAGATCTTGTATTTGATGTGAGATTTTTGCCTAATCCATACTATATTGATGAACTTAAAGCTCTTACAGGTATGCAGAGTGAAGTTCAGGAATTTGTTTTAAAATGGCAACAAACTAAAGAGTTTTTAGATAAGTTGTATGATATGGTATCATACCTTGTGCCGTATTATCAGGAAGAAGGGAAATCCCAGCTTGTGATAGCAATAGGCTGCACTGGAGGAATGCATCGTTCAGTTACGATTACTGAAAAAATGTATGAAAAACTCCTTGCAAACAAATTCAAGGTTATAAAGCATCACAGAGATATTGAAAAG